>JAAXXI010000005.1 GCA_013334565.1 Chlorobiaceae bacterium | reverse complement strand
CACCTACACGACGGCGGAAGACATGGCGCTGACGGTCACAGTACCCGGTGTTCTCCTGAACGATACGGATATCGACGGCGATGTGCTGACGGTGACGGGCCACAGCAACCCGGCGCACGGCACCCTCTTGCAGAATGCGGACGGGAGCTTCACCTACACGCCGACCGCGAACTACAACGGCCAAGACAGCTTCACCTACACGATCGGCGACGGACACGGCGGCACCGACACGGCCACGGTCACGATCAACGTTACCCCGGTGAACGACGCCCCCGATGCACTCAACGACACCTACACGACGGCGGAAGACATGGCGCTGACGGTCACAGTACCCGGTGTTCTCCTGAACGATACGGATATCGACGGCGATGTGCTGACGGTGACGGGCCACAGCAACCCGGCGCACGGCACCCTCGTGCAGAATGCGGACGGCAGCTTCACCTACACGCCGACGGCGAACTACAACGGCACGGACAGCTTCACCTACACGATCAGCGACGGACAAGGCGGCACGGACACGGCGACGGTGACGATCAATGTGACGCCGGTGAACGATGCGCCCGATGCGGTGAACGACACGTACACGACGGCCGAGGACACGGTGCTGACGGTACCCGCCCCTGGCGTACTCACGAACGATACGGACATCGACGGCGACACCTTGACGGTGACGGGCCACACCAACCCGACGCACGGCACGCTGGTGCAGAACCCTGACGGGAGCTTCACCTACACGCCGACGGCGAACTACAACGGGACGGACAGTTTCACCTACACGATCAGCGACGGACAAGGCGGCACGGACACGGCGACGGTGACGATCAATGTGACGCCAGTTAAAGATGACCCGCAGGCGAATCCGGACGCAAATTCCGTTAAAGTAAACAATACCATCGAAGTGGCTGCCCTGAACGGCGTTATCCAGAGCAGAGGTAATCCGGCAGGTAAGGATACCGATCCGGAGGGTGATTCACTGACTGTTATCGGAGTCAAAGCAGGAACGGCGGACAGTGTCAATGAGATTGGTACGTCCGGTCTCGGGTTATCGACAGCCGGTATGTACGGCCACCTTACCTTGAATGCGGATGGAAGCTATGCCTATTCAGCCGATACAGCCGCTTCAAAAGCGCTCGCTCCGGGAGAGACAGTTCAGGATATCTTCAGTTACGCGATAAATGACGGAAATGGAGGAAGCTCATTTACAACGCTGACGATAACGGTAAAGGGTGCAACTCCCCAGGAGCAGGAAGTAGATGAGGACGCATTGACCATGCCGCCCAATCTGTCGCAGGGAGACAGCAGCGATGATGCGGACGCCGTATCGAGTGTCACCGGATCGCTTGCTCTCCTCATTGCCGATTCCGGCAGTTCAGGAACAAGTCAGTACAGGCTGGGAACAGGGACAAGCACCGGTGATGCCGATCCGCTGGTTCATACAACGGCAGGGGATAAGCTTTTCTCGCAAGGTGTCGAGGTGCGTTATACCACCGATTCCAGTGGAACGGTACTCCGCGGGTATGCCGATGTTGATGGCAACGGATCGTATGCCACCGGAACCGACCGTGAAGTGTTTACCCTGACCATAACCGATCCGGCAACAGGCGCCTACACTTTCGCCCTGAACGACCAGGTGGACCATCCTTATGCCAGCGGCGAGAGCGGCACGGTGAGCATCGACTTCGCGGCTGCTGTTTCATTGACCGAAGGGGATGGCGACAGGATCAAGGCTTCGGCGGGACTGGTCATCGATATTCAGAATGACATCCCCGTCGCGGCATCGAATGCCCAGGTGATGACTTCGAAGCCCCTCGACACGAACCTGACGTTGATACTCGACCGATCGAGTTCCATGTGGGATACAGACCCGGATTTTCTGATCATCGATGCATCGAAGAACCTCATCGTCCAGTATGACGCTCTCGGGGAGGTCAGGGTGCAGATCATCGTTTTCGATACAGATGCCAGAATATTGGCATTATGGGTGAGTGCAGAGGATGCCAAGGCGATCATCGATATGCTCGGTGCACCGAGTGGTGCTTCTACCAATTTTGATGCAGCTCTCCAGAAGATGATGGAGACCTACGGGGAACCAGGCAAACTGGCGACCGTCGCCACACAGAATGTTTCCTATTTCATTTCAGACGGCCAGCCGAACGATCCTTCGGCTTCCGCAGGCATTGACAGCAGCGAACAGGCCCAGTGGGAGTCCTTTCTGAAAACATACGGCATCGACAGCTATGCGTTCGGTGTCGGTTATGGTATTAAGGTTGAAGCTCTCCAGCCGGTAGCGTATGACGGCAGTGACGGCACGGAAAACGTAGCCGTTATTATTCCCGATGTCAGCGATCTTTCCGCGATTCTTTCCGACACCGTTGTTCCCGGTTCCACAACAGGAACACTGATCAAGTCGACAGGAGCGGATGCGCCTGCCTGGGTGGCGTCGATAACCATTGATGGCACAACCTATACCTACGATCCTGCGAACGGCGGATCAATCATGGTCAACGGCACAGACCGCAGCAGCTTCGATCCTGCAACTGATACCCTGACCATCACGACGCTTGGTTTCGGCAGTGACCTGTCCATTAATTCGAAGCTCGTGCTGAATATGGATACCGGAGTGTATACTTATTATGCACCCAGGACAGTCGTCATTGACAGTTTTACCGATACCTTCTCTTACGTCATAAGGGATTACGACGGAGATACGTCTTCATCGATGAGTTCCATAACGGTAGATGCGCCTCTGATCGGCACTTCAGGAAACGATACGCTCGGCGGTACGTCGGGTGGTGATTATATCATGGGGCTTGCCGGGAACGACAGTCTCAATGGCGGGCCGGGATACGATGTGCTGGATGGAGGAGCGGGGAACGACAGTCTTTATGGGGGAGAAGGAAACGACAACATTGGCTGGGACCCCAATGACAGCGTCGTCCAGGGAGGTACGGGGATCGACACCCTGCTTGTCCCGCAGGACGGCACGATCGATTTCAATCCTGGGACCACCTCGCTCTCAGGACTTGAAGTCATACAGCTTGGTGCCTGTGCCCGGGTGCTCGATCTGGCACCTGATGATGTGGCGGCAATGACTTCCGGCGGCAACATGCTTCTTATTGAGGGCGACCGGACGAACGGTGTGGAGCTGTCCGGCAACTGGTCGATGGCTTCTTCGGCTTCCGGCTTTAACGTCTACGTCAGCGGGCTGCAAACAGTGACGGTCGAGAATGATGTTTACCTGATTCAGAGAGGTTCCGCAGGCGCGGACAGCCTTGCCGGTATCGACGGCGGATCGCAGAATGACTGGCTTCCTGGTTACGGGGGTGATGATACCCTTTACGGCGGTGAGGGCAACGACCTTCTTGACGGCGGCAGCGGCAGCGACCTGCTTCGCGGCGGCAGCGGAAACGATATCCTTGTTTATGACAGCAGCGACAGCGCACCGGGAGCTGTTGACGGGGGAGCAGGAACGGACACGCTTCTTCTTAAGGATGGCCCATCCATAGATTTCAATGCTCCGGGATATAATTACGACAGGTTGACCGGGATCGAAATCATCGATCTTGCAACCGATCCGGCTGCAAATGCAATCAGTAACCTTGACGCAACCAATGTCATGACCATCACAAGCGCGAGCGGTACACTCTATATCCTCAAGGGTATTGGTGATATGGTCTCGTTTGGAGATATGGCGATCGAAGGATCGAATGAATCAGTAGCCTTGAACGGTGGCACCTACACCATGGACCGGTATACCGGAGGAGGTGCCACCGTTTACGTTCAGCATACTGAAGTCACGGCATGACGCCGTGATTTACCTTATGCCTTGCTCGAATTCTTCAGCGACGATGACGTCCTCTTCGCTGCCGATATAGAGCGGAGTGCGCTGATGCAGTGATTCAGGCTGGATCTCGAGGATGCGGTTCCTGCCGTCGGTTGCCCTGCCTCCGGCCTGTTCGCAGATGAAGGCGAGCGGGTTTGCCTCGTACATGAGCCTTAGCTTTCCCTGTTTGTGTGTTTTTGTCGGCGGGTAGACGAAGACGCCGCCAGTCAGCAGATTGCGATGGAAATCGGCTACCAGCGATCCGATGTACCTTGTGCTGTATGGTCTGCCGGTTGCCGGGTCTTCTTCCTTGATGTAGTCCAGGTACTTTTTTGTCCCCTCGTTGAACTGTTGGTATGACCCTTCGTTGATCGAATAGTATTTGCCCCGTTTCGGTGTCACGATGTTTTCGTGGGAAAGCAGGAACTCGCCGATTGTCGGGTCGAAGGTGAATCCGTGCACGCCATGGCCGGTCGTATAGACCATCACCACCGATGAACCGTAAATGACGTAGCCGGCAGCGACCTGTTCGGAACCGTGCTGCAGGCAGTCTTCGAGGCTTGCCTTGCCGGGATCACCGGTTTTCAGTCTGTAGATCGAGAATATGGTGCCTACGCTGACATTGACGTCGATGTTCGAAGAGCCGTCGAGAGGGTCGAAGAGCAGGGCATAACTTCCGGTTTCGTTCTGGGGAGGGATGATGATGCCTTCGTTTTCCTCGGAGCCCATCACCGCAAACCTTCCATGCTGTCCGATTGCCGAAATGATTTTCTCATTGGCGAACAGATCGAGTTTTTTTACCTCTTCTCCCTGGACATTGGTGCTTCCGGCAAATCCGAGGATATCGACAAGTCCCGCCCTGACAACTTCCCTTCTGACAAGTTTGGCGGCGAATGCGACATCATTGAGGAGGTCGGTCACTTCACCTGGAGCATCCGGGAAATATTTCTGCTGCTCGAGAAAGTGGCGTTCAATAGTGATCAGCTGGCTCATAATCGGTTATTCTGTAGGTTTCTGCGTTTCTTTTCCAGTTCTCTGGTGTATCGAACTTGAATGTAGGCATATTCATTTCGTCTTTCAAATTCCATCGAAAGGATGCTTCTCCCTCTGGGTGTTTTTTGTAAAGAAAGAGCGAAGTGTTATATACCTTGACTTATTTATCACCATTCTCTCCAACAGTTCAATGAAACGATACCGCTGGACGCTGCTCACTCCGGATGAGCGGGTTGTGCTCGCACTTTCGGAGGCGATCAATGTCAGCCTGCCTGTCGCAAGGGCATTATGCAACCGTGGCATTGAAACATTCGAGGAAGCTAAAGTTTTTTTCCGGGCATCGATTTCAGATCTGCCCTCCCCGTTTCTCATGGAGCAGATGGGCCGGGCCGCAGAGCGGGTCGTGCAAGCTGTCGGGAAGAGGGAAAAAATCATGCTCTATGGCGATTACGATGTTGACGGGACTACCGGAACGGCTATGCTCTACCTGTTTCTCAAGGAACATGGCGCCGAAGTCTCCTACTATATCAACGACCGGTTCTCGGAAGGGTACGGTTTGTCGGACGAAGGTATCGACCTTGCCATCTCGACCGGTACCGGCCTTATTGTCACGGTCGATTGCGGCATTAGGGAGAATGACGCTATACAAAGATGCTGCGCATCGGGCATCGATGTTATTGTCTGTGACCACCATGAAGCCGATGAACTTCCGCCTGCATACGCCATCCTCAATCCCAAGGTCCCCGGAACGGCCTATCCATTCAGGGAACTGTGCGGTTGCGGGGTTGCTTTCAAATTTGTCCAGGCGATAGGCGGTATTTTGCATGAGGATCCCGAAAATTGTCTGCAGTACCTCGATTTTGTCGCAGTTGCGACGGCTGCAGACATGGTTTCCCTGGAAAAGGAAAACCGTACGCTTGTGCGCGAGGGGCTCAAGAGAATACGGACAAATCCGAGAAACAATTTCCGGCAGATGTTCACCCTGATGAACGTTCAGCCCTCCGAAGTCGATATCTATCATATTGTTTTCGGTATCGCACCGAGGATCAATGCCGCCGGAAGGATGCATTCCGCTAATCTTGCCGTGGACTGGCTGCTTTCCATGACGCCGGAGGAGTCGAAACGGTATGCCGCGGAACTTGACCGGATGAATACCGACCGCAGGGAAATCGATTCGGATATCATGAAAAAAGCCGAGTCTATGCTCGATGGTCACTTTGCATCCTATTGTTCCTCCATTGTCCTCTATGACGAGTCGTGGCACCTTGGCGTCCTTGGGATCGTCGCTTCGAAACTGCTTGAAAAATATTATCTGCCCACGATAATCCTCGGAAACATGAACGGGTTTGTCAGAGGTTCGGTCAGGAGCGTTTCGGGCCTGAATGTTTATGAGGTTCTGCAGCAGTGCAGCGGTTATCTCGAGCAGTTCGGCGGGCATCACCAGGCGGCGGGCATCACCCTCAGGGCCGAGAATTATGAAAATTTCAGGCGCAAATTCGACGAGGTATGCGGGTCGTCACTCTCTCTTGTCCATCGGCAGAAAGAAGTGATGGTGGACTCGGTGCTTTCGCTGGAGGAGATAACCGGAAATTTCATCAAAGTCCTCGGTCAGTTCGCTCCTTTCGGCTACGGCAACCGCGAACCGGTTTTCATTTCTCCGGAAATGAGGCTTGGTTCAAAACCGAAACTCCTGAAACAGAGGCATGTGAAATTTTCTCTGACCGACAGGCACGGCAGGAATTTCGAGGTCATCGGTTTTGACAGGCCGGATATCTTCCAGGAACTTTCGTCTGTTCCAGATCCTGTTTTTACGATGCTTTACACGGTTGAAAAACGGGTGTGGAACCAGAGGGAGGAACTCCAGATCAAAATCAGGGACCTGGAATTGAAAGGGAAAGAGTAAAGAGCCGGGCGCAGTTACTGCAATTCGGTTTCAGGGAAGACGGCAGCGCTTTTTTCGTGCCGGATCCGGCTCAGAATCCCGGCAAGCGAAGAGAGGGCGGATATTGCGAAGAAAATCAGGGAAAGAGCTATTCCGGGACCGGTTTCGAGGTGCAGCAGGTTCAGCAGGAAGAAAAAAGTGACCTCCCTTGTTCCGGCCCCGCCGACCGTAATGGGAATGATGGTCGCGACGGTCGATATCAGGAAAATCGTCAGATAATCGATGATGTTGCCGTGATGTGCAAGGGCGAGCAGAATGAAATAAGCCGAAATGACCTGGGTTGCCTGCACCAGGAGCGATTCCACGGTCGCGAGGGCGAATACCTCCATGAACTGGCGGTAGAATATGCGGTTTACGATCAGCGCGACAGGATAGACCAGGATGATCTGGAGCCACGCAAAGGGCACGAGTCCGGGGAACCGTAAGGCGAAACTGCTTGGGAGGAGCAATATTGTGGAAAGGAAGACAAGGGCGAAAATGCCGCTCAGCCTGTCCCAGAATACGGCATGAAAGACATTGATCGTTTTCAGGCCATGGTTTTTCTGCAGCACGTAAATTTTGTAACCGTCCCCCCCGACGCCACCCGGAAGGAAAAGGTTGTAAAACATGCCCAGATAATACAGCTTGATATTGTAGATAAAGGAAAGTTTTATGCCGATCAGCCTGAAAAACCTGTTGAGCCGTATTGCGTTGAACAGCTTCGAGATATTGAAAAAAACGATGGATACGAGGATGTACCAGGGGTTGGCGCTTCTCATGATCGACACCAGCTTGCCCAGATCGGTTTTTGCCAGCACGAGGCAGAGGGCGATGACGGACACGAGAAGCTGCAGGAGCGGTTTTACAAGCTTGAGCCCTTTTATGTTGCGGGATTTATTTTTTGTCAACGATCTTCCTGACGATATACGTTTTTTTGTTCTGTGATTCGTAGTAGGTCCGCATGATGAATTCTGCAATGAAGCCTGTCGTGATAAGCTGGATGCCGATGAACGTGAGAATGATACCGAGCGAGAGCATCGGCCTGCCTCCTACCTTTTCGCCTGCTATTTTCAGGGCAAGCAGGTAGCAGTTCATACCGATGCCGAGAAACAGGGAAAGAAACCCGAGCGAACCGAACAGATGCATGGGTTTCTGGCTGTATTTCTGGAAAAAGAGCATGAAGAGCAGGTCGCTCAGGACTTTGAAGGTCCTGTCGATGCCGTATTTCGAGCTGCCGAACTGCCTCGCGTGGTGACGGACTTCCACCTCTTCCATTTTTGCGCCGTACAGGTGTACCAGGACGGGAATGAAACGGTGAAGTTCTCCATAAAGGCCGAGATTTTTTGCCACTTCGGTTTTAAAGATCTTCAGGGTACATCCGTAATCGTGAATATGAACCCCGGTCAGGCTCCTGATAATGGCATTGGCAATCCTGCTTGGTATTTTTCTCAGGATGACGCCGTCCTGCCTGCCTTTCCGCCGCCCTGCAACCACATCGAGGTCGTTGTCGTACAGGTGCTGCATCATCATCGGAATATCCGACGGGTCGTTCTGCAGGTCGCCGTCGATTGTGGCGATCAGTTCTCCCCTGGCGTGATCGATACCCGCAGCCATGGCGGTCGTCTGGCCGTAATTCTTGTTCAGGATCACGAGCCTTGCGTTGGCAGGAGCATTGGCCTGTATTTCTGCAATGGTGTTGTCGGTCGAACCGTCATCGACCAGAACAATTTCGTGCTCTATACCGCCAAGAGCCGCGGCAAGAGATGTAAAAAGAGGTTTTATGTTTCCCGTCTCGTTCATGACCGGAATGACAACGGACAGTTTCATGTTTTCAACGGCATCAGTTCATGATTTTCGCAAGTACAATGCCATACTTGCTGTAAAGTAAGACGACTTTTTTTCCGGTTTTTACAAGTTCGTCAGCAGTCGTGAGTACAATTTCACCTGGCAACGGATCCCGCATTTCGGCAAGCGATTCCGAATATACCAAAAATGAGGGTTGTCTCACTCTCCAGAGGATGGTTTTGTACCCTTCTTTTTTTGAAAGCAGGGCCGCTTCTTTCACTGGTTCCTGAAGTAATTTTCCGGCGAGCGGAAACAGATAAAGATTGACAAAAAGAATAAATACAACTCCCGTTGCCAAGAGTTTGGCAGGAGGAGAAAGTTTCGGCAAAAACTGGATAATGATGACGAGCAATGCGGCCGTGACGGTGAGGACTACATGAGCATGCCCGATGAGGCCGGCTGCGGCTTGGAGGACATAGGTGAAATATCCGAATTTTATCAGGTGCATCGCTTCCGGTATGATCAAAGGCAGCAGTGCGATGAATGCGAAAAAAATGGTCGGCCAGACCACTGAAAGCCTGGGATTGCGGTCCAAGGGGAATGACCTCGCCATCAGAATGAAAAGCGGGGTATAGCCATAGATGATGTAATGATGAAGTTTTGTACCTGAGAAGGAGAAAAAAACAAATACCAGCGCAAACCAGATAAAAAGAAACCTGTTGATTTTCTCGGTAAGAAGAGTCCTGATGTTGAGGATTGCCGAGATCAGCAAACCAGTGAATGGCATCATGCCAACAATCAGTACCGGCAGGTAATAGAAAAAGGAGCCTGAACGGCCTTCGAGCGTTGAACTGAATCGCGTGTAATTATGTTTTACAAAAAATCCTTCAATAAATGCCATTCCCTGTTCCCGGTATTCCAGAATGTACCATGGCAAGGCGATACAGAGGAAGAGAACAATGCCCGGGGGATAGAAAACCATTTTGAACCATGACTTCAATGTCCCTTCCCACAGAGAGAACAGGAAAGAGACGGCAACCGGTATCATGACGGCGATAGGGCCTTTGGTAAGCATGCCCAGTGCGGCAGCGCCGAAAACAATCAGAAGCGAATGTTTCGATCCTGTGGTATAATGGCGAAGCAGCGAAAGCATGGAAAGGGCGATAAAACAGTTCAGAACAGCGTCTGACAGGGATGCTTTTGCTATAACGGTGATCTGAAGGGAGAGCACCATGATTGCGGAAGCGAGAAATGCCGTGCGGTTTCCGATTTCCCTGCGCATGAAAAAGAAAACAGATAATGCCCATGCAGATCCGGCAATTGCGGACGGCAGCCGGAAAGCGAATTCATTCTGACCGAGAAGTTTAATGGAACCAAGCTGGAGCCAGTAAAATAGGATCGGCTTGTCGAAACGAAGTGCACCGTTGAAAAAAGTGGTTATATAATTTTTATTGACGGCCATTTCCCTCGTCGCTTCGCAGAATACACCTTCATCGATATCGAACAGGGGCACGGTTCCGAGATTCAGGAAAAAACTGAAAAGAATAAGTACAAGGAGAGCGGCTGTCAACCAGAAGGTTTCTTTTTCCCGGGAGAGTGGCGTTGAGGTTTTACCGACCTGCATACAGGCTTGCAAATTGAATGGAATGATTTGATAAAAACTGTTGAGGATCCGGGAAAAAAAAATGAAAGAAATCTGCAGATTTAAAAAATATGCCGGATTTCTTCGGCAGAATGAAGCGATTCGCTATCGCCGGCTTCGTTTCAACATGGTACTGTTGTAATGCTGCAGCATGCTGCAGCCCGCGCCCAGCAAAATATATTAAATTCCCGAGGTGCAAACAAAAACCGCTTCGGTTGACGTAACTGCAATTCTGAACAGCTGAAAATTGAAAGAAAAAAATAACACCGGATTAATCCTGCTCTTGACCTGTCCGGACCGTCCCGGACTTGTTTCGACCATTTCAAGATTTATCTATGAAAGGGAGGGCAACATTCTCGACCTCGACGAGCATGTCGATCCTGCCGGGAAAACATTTTTCATCAGGGTTGCATGGAATATTCCGTCAGACAACGGCTCATTTGAAGAAATCCGGGATGCCTTCCGTCCGGCAGCCGAAGATTTCAATGCTACTTGGATTCTCAGGCCTTCCGGCAGCAGGACGAGGGTTGCTGTTTTTGTTTCCCGCTACGATCATTGCCTGCAGGAGATCTTGTGGCGGCACAGCATCGGTGAGTTTCCGATCGATATTCCCCTGATCGTTTCAAATCATTCCGACCTTTCCGATCTTGCAGCCCGGTACGGCATACCATTCCGTGTTTTTCCCGTCACAGCCCTGAACAAGCATGAAATGGAAGAGAGGCAGATGGAACTCCTTTCCGACATGCGTATCGATACGGTTATCCTCGCCCGTTACATGCAGATACTTTCGCCCAGGTTTGTCGGGATGTATCCCTCGGGAATTATCAACATTCATCACTCTTTTCTTCCTGCCTTTGTTGGCGGCAATCCTTACAGGCAGGCATACGAGCGGGGTGTGAAAATCATAGGGGCGACAAGCCACTATGTTACCGAAGACCTCGACGAGGGTCCGATCATCGAACAGGATATCATCAGGGTGACCCATAAGGATACGCTTGAAGACCTCATCAGGAAAGGACGCGATCTCGAACGGCTTGTCCTTGCAAAGGCTTTGCGCCTTCACGCGAACAACAGAATCCTTGTGAACGGCAAAAAGACCGTTGTTTTCGATTGAAGTCCGAAAGGGGGAGGGCGCTCCGGCAATGTAGGCAACATGAACTATCTCAGGGTGAACATTATGCCGATTCTTTTGTTCGCTATGGGGAGCCCGGGATAATTTCCATCATGTATTTCTAACAGCAAACAACACCCCGATATGAAAAAATTGTTCATGTTTTTGTTCTGCCTGCTTGCGGGATGTACCGGAGTGCCGCAGGGCCTGAGTGTCGTCGGCGATTTTTCGCTTGAGCGATACCTCGGTACCTGGTATGAAATCGCCCGTCTCGACAACCGTTTCGAAAAAGAGCTTGAACCCGTATCGGCGACTTATTCGCTGGCGCCGGACGGCAGTGTCAAAGTCGTCAACCGTGGCTATGACGCAAAGAAAAAGGAATGGAAAAACATCGAAGGCAGGGCTTCGTTCCTCGATGACCGGCAAACCGACCGGGGTGCGCTGAAGGTCTCTTTTTTCGGCCCTTTCTATGCCAGCTACAATGTTATCGCCCTCGACAGGGAACAGTACAGCTGGGCAATGGTCTGCGGCCGCGACAAATCCTATTTCTGGATCCTGTCGAAGAGTCCGGAAATGGACCCGGTCCTGCTCAGGGAGCTGGTGGCCAAGGCCGCTTCACTTGGTTTCGATACGGCAAAAATCCGTTATGTCAGGGCGCGTCCCTGAATTTTTGAAGATTACGCTCTGTTGCCGGAGCTGTTTTGCCCGTCGCTGAAAGATTCTCTCTTTTTCAGACGTATAGAAGAAAGAACCGGTTTCCGGAATATCGTGAAGATTGGTATGTTTCACTTCTTCTTCGTTGCCCGCTCCTGACTTTCCTGACAGACATGAGCACAGGAGGGCGGTTACCATGAAAGAGAGCGATCAGCCGGTACGGACATGTGCCGGGCACGGCATTTTGATCGCATTGATTCCAGAACACACAGAACGATTATTTCAAAAGGAGCTATCATTATGTTCGGATTAGGCGGGCAGGAACTTCTGCTTATTCTTTTTGTCATCCTCCTGTTTTTCGGTCCTTCGAAACTGCCTGAACTTGCACGGGGGCTTGGTCGGGGTATGCGGGAGTTCAAGAAAGCGCAGGCGGATCTTGAAAACGAGTTCCATAAAGCTGTCGAGGGTCCCGATACCAGGGAAAAAGCTTCCGGACCTCCTGCTGCAAGGAACAGCGGGCAGGAACCCGCGTCTGAAAAGTCCTGACAGCGGGCCCTGTCCTTCGGGGCCATGATGGATATTTTTACGTATTATCAGCAGATACCCAGTATTGAAAATATGGATGGCAAATTCTGAAACATGCAGAACTTGGTTGTAGTCATTACGGGGAGCAGCAGGGGGATCGGTTTAGGTCTTGCAAAACGGTTTCTTGAAAGGCAGTGCAGTGTCGTAGTGAACGGCAGCACTCCGGAAAGTACCCGGAAAGCACTGGATCAGTTTGCCGGTTTCAATGGCCGGGTGGCTGGCGTTCCCGCCGACATCAGCACGAAAGAAGGGATCGCGTTTCTGTATGAAGAAGCCCGGAGGCATTTCGGCAGGGTCGATATCTGGGTCAACAATGCGGGGATCAGCCATGACAAACGCAATATCTGGGACGTTGATCCGGCAGAGATCGACCGTGTCATCGACACGAACATCCGTGGCCTCATTTACGGGACCGTCATTCCCTTCAGGGAGATGCAACGGCAGGGGAGCGGGAAGATATTCAACATGGAAGGGCTCGGCAGCGACGGCTTCATGCTTGACGGTCTGACGGCTTACGGCACATCGAAAAGCGCCCTCACCTATTTTACCCGCTCATTCGCCCATGAAGCCCGGAACAGCAGTGTTCAGGTCGGTACGATCAGCCCCGGCATGGTGGTGACCGACATGCTGCTCAAAACCGTGGCCGACGGTTCGCCGGAAAGCCTGAAAAACAGGAAATTTTTCAATATTGTTGCCGACGATGTCGATACGGTTACGGCTTTTCTCTGCGAAGAGATGCTTTCATCGAAAGAACAGTCACCGAGGATACGCTGGCTTACGAAATCGAAAATGATCGGCCGGTTCCTGTTATCACCCTTCCGGAAAAGGGACTTTTTTTCCTGAGGCACTCCTCTTTTTCAGAGAGGTAGGCCGTATTCCGACAGAATCACCGGGACATGGCGCGGCACAAGGGTGTCGAGCAGCTCGGGAAAGCGGAACTTCACATAGTAATAGTGCCTGATGAGGTGGTAGTCCACGGAATAGTGGGCGAACCCGATACCTTTCGGGCCTTTCAGACGAAGCATGGCCGCCATGAACTGTCCAAGCCAGACGGGGATTTTTCTCTTTTTTGAGTATTCCCGGTCTATCTGCTCCATATTATCCATGATGCCTTTCGATGCATTCAGGACAAATTTGCCGCACTCCCACTCTCCCGTTTCAGGGCAACGGGCAAGCTCCTCCGTAATCAGCTCCTTCAGCCTTTTTCCGGCAGGTGTCCGGACCAGCACCCACTGCATTTTTTCGCCTTCGATCAGTTCTGCCCCGATATAGCCGACCGTGATATCGGCAAGGCTGTTGAGGTAGTCGAAACAGCTCATGCAGGATGCGGGGAATATCGCCGGGTTGGCAAGTTCCTGGGGTAGGCTGAAAAACGGGATTTTTTCAACAGAGCCGTCGGCATGACCGATATGGATCCTGAAATCCTGCATGAATTCCATAAAGCGTGCGGTCTGTGGTGACCGGGACATCCGTTCGAGGATCCAGCGCCATTTCGAACGGGCGACGTTATCGACGCAGGGTATGCCGATCGTGAAGATTTCCATGGATTTCAGGTAGTCGAACCGCTCCTGGAAATCCCTGAGCGCGTGGATGTGACAGGCTGCACCGATCACCAGTATTTTTTTCATGCCGCGCTGCCAGGCCTTTTCAAGGGATCGAAGGACCGGCGAAAGCACTGGCTTGTTTCCCCTTGTCCTGTATATTTCATCGAGGCTGTCTGCAAGAACGGGGACGGAGAAAAAATGATCCTCGGGGGCGCGGCGGAGTGTAACGACGCCTTCCACGAGATTTTCCTCGAAAGCCCGGACAGCCATCCTGGTTATGATGCCGCTCCATTGCGAGCCCTCGAGGGGTTTCTTCAGTTGAGCGGTAAAGCGTTCCGAAGTGATGCCGAACCGCATTTCGACCGGATCATCGAGGCTTCTCTCCCTGCCGAACAGCCTGATTTCCCTTTCGCCGAGCCAGCCGTTCCTGAATACACAGCTGCTGATATTTTCTTCTGCAGGCCAGATCTGCATTGAACAGAGTCCGCAGGAACTGCACATTTTTTTTTCGGTAATCGGCATGATCGGTCACCATTGAAATGATTTTGCCGTGATTGTTCCGTCTGTCATTAAAAATCGGCATTCAATCTTTCATTTTCAAGTCCTCATCATGCAAACCGGGAGAAGAGGTGACGAGCTGTTCTCTGTAAAGGAAAACCTTACTGAAATAATTCGTTAAGCATTATATTCATAAAATAATAAGGGAAACTGCGACCTTCCATTGACGGTGAGGCCGTGGTTATTTCGGATAATTGACCAGGGCAGCCGGGAAAACAGTCCGACAGATGCCTTGTCACTCATTGGTTTGAAGTCTGTAAACCGGATTTTCATTCGCTGCATCGGGAATACCAGGGGGGAAAAACATGCGGGACGACCGGGAAACTGCAGAAAACGCTGCATCCTCGCCGATAAAAGGTCCGGACGGCAATCCGTTCGGTTTGTTCGATGTTTTTCCCGACAAGGTGTTCATGATCGACCCCGATGGAAACATCCTTGAATGCAATGCCGCATTTGCCCGCCGTTTTTCAAGAACCCCTGACGCATGCAGGGGACTGAATATTTTTTCTCTTATTACCGGCGAGATCGGCCTTCCCGAAATCGCTGACAACCGGCGAAGAAGGGTTGATGAAGTTTGCCGGACGGCTCAACGCCTGATTTTCGATGAAGAGTACGAGGGCAATGTTTTTCGATCCACGATTTATCCCGTTCCTTCCGATGACGGCACTATAGGGAAGCTGCTTCTCATATCGCAGGACATCACCGAGAACAGGCGTGCGGAAAAAGAAGCTGAACACGGTTGGCTCTTTATCCAGGCTATTATCGATGCCACGCCGGGGACATTCTGCCTGCTCGATACCAAAGGCCGCATTCTCGCGCTCAACCCCTATCTCTGTGAAAAATTCATCGGAAAAACTTCCGCCGAGATGACGGGCGTCAATTCGATGGAACTCGTTCATCCGGATGACCGCAGGATGCTTGGAAAGTCCATGCAGAAAGTGATCATGCACGGAACGGAAGAATCCGCCGAAGTGAGGATCCTTGTCAAAGGCGGTCCCGATTTCCTCTGGTTCCTGTTGAAGAGCAGGCGTATCGTCATCGAGCAGAACCATATGCTCATTGTCATCGGGACCGATATCCATGACCGCAAAGAGATAGAACAGGCCCTCGCGATAAGCGAGCAGAAGTTCCGTTCAATAGCTGAACAGCTCGAAGGAGAGGTATTCATCCTCGATTCCGACGGGGTCGTCACTTATATATCCCCCGCTTCAGAAAGTATATCCGGATTCCCGCCCGATGAGATGACCGGCCGCTCATTCACGGAATTCATCCATGAAGAGAACCGTCAGTCGGCTGTCGAAAATTTTCTCGAGATGCTGACGGATGATGATAAATCCACGAAAAGAGTTTCCGTCGTCAGGTGTCTCAGGAAAAACGGCACTTTTTTCTGGGGGGAAGTTCATGTGAAACTCTATCTGGGGCATGGTATCAACGGCATGATCGGGCTTCTGTTCGATATAACCACACGCAAACGCCAGGAAACCCTCAAGGCTTTCCGTCTCCGCATCCTGCAGCTTTCCGAATCCTATTCCATGGATGACATGCTCCGGGTTATCGTCGACGAAGCCGAAAAACAGACGGAAAGCAGGATCGGTTTTTTCCATTGCTTCGGGGATGACTCATCCAGCGAATCTCTTCAGGTCGCCTCGACCAGCGTGGAGAAAAATATGAAATGGGCGAACGACGACAATCCCCATCCGAAGGTGATCGGTGCCGGATTCTGGGCGGATGCGCTTCGGGAAGGCAGGACGGTGATCAACAACAGCTTCAATCAGCCGCCCGATCCGAAGAACGAATGGTCCGTCAATCATCCCCAGGTTTATCGAACCCTTATCGTTCCGATCGTGCAGAAAGAGAAAATCGTCGCTCTGATCGGGGTGGCCAACAAAGCAGCCGATTACGATGAAGATGATGAGAAATGGATCATTTCCCTCGGGGAGATTGCGTGGGATATCGTTGCCCGCAAGTTTGCCGAGCAGTCAAGAAACGAAATGCAGGCGCTGCTGATCCAGTCCCAGAAGATGGAGCTCATCGGGCAGCTTGCAGGGGGTATCGCACATGACTTCAACAATATGCTCGGCGTGATACTCGGCAACATTGAAATGGCGATGACCCTCCAGCCGGTACATGGGATGCTGCAGAGAAACCTCATGAACATTCTGAGCGCGGTGAACCGTTCGTCCGATCTTACCACCCAGCTTCTCGCTTTTGCCAAGGAACAGGCGGTCATGCCTATTGTCGTCGAGCTGAACACCATGGTTGAAAACCTGCTGGTGATGCTGAGGAGGATCATCGGCGAAAACATCACGATGGTCTGGATCCCCGACAGCCACCGTTCGCTCATCAAGGTCGATCCCGCACAGATAGACCAGATACTGGTCAATCTCTGCATCAATGCGCGCAACGCCATTACCGGCACAGGGACCATCACGATACAGACCGGATGCTGGCAATGCGTAAAACAAACTGAAGCACCCTTCCAGTCTTCAAAAATACCCGGGGACTACATTACCCTGTCGGTGTCCGATACGGGTTGCGGAATCGACAATGAGAACCTACCCCATATTTTCGAACCATTCTTCACGGTCAACAAACAGGGAAAAGGGGTTGGACTCGGTCTTGCGACGGTCTACGGCATCGTCAGGCAGAATAACGGGTACATCGACTGCCAGAGCGAGCCGGGTTCCGGAACGACCTTCACCATTCATTTTCCCCGGTTCAGCGGGACCTATTTCGAGCCGGACCTTCAGGAAGAACAGCCTGCTGAAGAGGTCGTTGCAAAGGAAACCGTGCTGCTTGTCGAGGATGAGCCCGATATTCTCAATCTCTGCAGGCTTGAGCTCGAGAAGAACGGGTACAAGGTCCTTTCGGCATCAGGACCTTTCGAAGCGATTTCCATTGCCGAAAGCTATGCAGAGAAGATCGACCTTCTGCTGACCGATGTCGTCATGCCGAAGATGAACGGATGCGATCTCGCGAAAAAACTTCTGCTCGACATTCCGCGTTTGAAAACACTCTTCATGTCAGGGTATACTCCGGATGTTATCGATTATCCCGATATGTTCGACAGGAAAATTAATTACATCCAGAAACCGTTTACCCTTAAGGCTCTTGTGACGGCGGTGCGAAAGCTGCTGAACCATCCTGCCTGATCCTTTTGCTCATGGTCGGTTCTGCCCGTCTCCGGTATATTTTGAAACAACAGTAACGATGATTTCCATGCCGAAATATTTTCCGGCCGCAAGGCGTCGCCTTGGACTGGTGGTTTTTCCTTGCATTCTTTTGTTGATCCCGTTCTTTCGCTCTCCCGGTCTCATCGCCGCAGATCGTTACCCCTATGAAACGGTGCCCGGGGATTCGCTGCATACCAGGATTTACCGTCTCCGGAACGGGCTTGCCGTTTATATGAGCCCTGTCAGGAACATCCCCAGAATATTTACCTCCATTGCTGTCCGGGCGGGCAGCAAGTTCGATCCTTCCGCGACAACCGGCCTTTCGCACTACCTCGAACACATGCTGTTCAAGGGGACGGACTCGCTCGGTACGCTCGATTATGCAAAAGAACGTCCCCTTCTCGACAGGATATCCGATCTGTACGAACGGTACCGCTCAACCGATGACAAGGCAAAAAGAGCGAAGATCTATTCGCAGATCGACAAAATCTCCGGTGATGCCGCACGGTATGCGATCCCGAACGAATACGACAAACTCGTCAGCTCCATCGGTGCGAGGGATACCAATGCATACACCACGGAGGAAGAGACGGTTTTTGTCAACGATATCCCGTCGAACAGGCTCGAACAGTGGTTGACGATCGAGGCCGAACGGTTCCGCGATCCGGTGATGCGTCTGTTCCATACCGAGCTGGAGGCTGTCTATGAAGAAAAAAACATGAACATGGACAACGATGGCGACAAACTCTGGGAAGAGCTTCTCGGAGGGCTTTTCCGCAAGCATCCCTACGGCACAAGGACGATCATCGGCAAGGCCGAACACTTGAAGAAGCCATCGATAAAAAATGTCATCAACTACTACCATACCTATTATGTGCCGAATAACATGGCCCTGTGCATGGCGGGCGATTTCGAGCCTGACGAGGCCATCAGGCTGATCGACAGGAAGTTTTCGAAACTCGTGCCGAAATCGGTCCCTGAATACCGTCCGCCGGTTGAACAGCCGATAACAAGGCCCGTCAGAAAAACCGTCACCGGTCCGGAAGCTGAAGAAATCGATATCGGCTACCGTTTTCCGGGTGTCGGTTCGCACGATGCCGACATCCTGGTCCTGATCGACAGGATCCTCTTCAATCAGACGGCAGGTCTCATCGATCTCAATCTGAACCAGGCGCAGAAAGTCCTCGAAGCAGGCTCGACAATCATACCGATGAAGGACTATTCGGTGCATGTCCTCAGTGCGAAACCACGGAAAGGCCAGAGCCTGGATGATCTGAAGGTGCTGCTCCTCGGACAGGTGGAATTGATCAGGGAAGGTCGTTTTCCGGACTGGCTCATCGGGGCCGCCGTCAACGATATCAGACTCGAAGAGCTGAAACAGTACGAGAACAACCGTGGCAGGGTAGATGCCTATGTGGAGAATTTCCGCTGGGGAATGGACTGGAGCCGGTATACAGGTCTTGTCGATCGCCTGAAGGAGATCACGAAAGCGGAAATCGTCGATTTCGCCCGGAAGAATTACGGCCGTGACTATGTGGCGGTCTATAAAAAACTGGGTCCCAGGCGGAGCGAAAAGAAAATACCGAAACCCGCCATCACGCCGATCAGAGTGAACAGGGACACGTCATCCGTTTTCGGTGAAAAGCTCCTTTCCATGAACGTGAAACCGATCGAACCGGTTTTTGCCGATTACAAAAAAGATATCACCTTCCTCGACATCAATCCGTCGGTAAAGCTTCATTATGTCGGGAACCATGAGAACGAGCTGTTTTCGCTCTATTATGTTTTCGAAATCGGCACGAGGCGCGATCGCAAAATCAGTCTCGCGCTCGATTACCTTTCCTACCTGGGCACATCGAATCTCTCTCCTGAAGCCTTCAGGCAGGAACTCTACAAGCTTGGGGTCAGCCTTACGGCATCAGCGACCGATAATTATGTCTACCTGGCGCTGACCGGGCTTGGTAAAAATGAAGCGGCGGCCGTCAGAATGCTCGAGGAGCTGTTGCAGGATGCAAGGCCGGATGAAGCTGTTCTCGGCAAACTGAAAGCGGACGTGCTGAAAAACCGAAGCGACGACAAGCGTTCGAAACGGAAAATCCTTTTCGAAGCGATGCTGAATTATGGTAAATACGGGCCGAAGTCCCCGTTCACCAATGTACTGTCGGATGCGGAGCTGGCAAAGGTTACATCGAAGGAGCTGCTTGACGATGTCCGCACGCTTCTCCAGTACCGCCATCATGTTCTTTATTACGGCCCGTCTTCGTCTGATGCCGTGCTCACTGAACTGCATACGCTGCGTCATTACCCCTCGACATTCAGGGAACCTCCTTCCGATGACCCCTTCAGGGAGCAGGAGCAGACTGACAATCTGGTCTATCTTGTCGATTACGACATGAACCAGGCGGAAATCATCATGCTTACCCGCGATGCCGTCTACAATCCTTCCCAGGTGCCGCTGGTCACGCTTTTCAACGAGTATTTCGGCGGGGGCATGGCATCGGTGGTTTTCCAGGAGATGAGGGAGTCGAAAGCGCTTGCCTATGCCGTGTTTTCATCCTACAGCGCCCCGAAGCTTAAAGGTCGTCACAACTATATCGTCAGTTATATCGGCACCCAGTCCGACAAGCTTCCGCAGGCCCTCGAAGGAATCGGGAACCTGATGCGGACCATGCCGGAATCGACGAAACTGTTCGAGGCGTCGAAAAAAGCGGTCATGGGCAAGATATCTTCCGACCGCCTTTCGAGAACCGACCTGCTGTTCGACTACGAAACGGCGACAAGGCTTGGCATAGACCACGATATCAGAAAGGATATCTACCGGGAAACCGCAGATATGACCCTTGCCGATATCGATGATTTCCACAGGAAACATTTTATGAACCGCAGGCGCGTCATGCTGGTGCTTGGCAAGAAAAGCAGCCTCGACCTGCAGACGCTCAGAAAATACGGTACACTTAAAGAGCTCAGCCTCAGGGATATCTTCGGTTATTGAAGGGTCAATCCCGAAGATTCATCCTGGGTTCTTTTTGAAAAAACAATCTGACGGCACGGTTAGACTATGAACGGCAGAGAAACCCGGGAACAGGGAAAATGTTGTGCCGGCACGGCATTCAGGAATGTCAGGATATTCAACGGTACCGACAGCCGGTTTCTTGAAGGCATGCAGCTTCTTGTGGAAGGGAACAGGATCAGCGCTGTTGAGGGAAGCGGAGAAGAGCTTCCACCGACGTTCAGGGTCATCGACGGGAAAGGGCATGTGCTGATGCCGGGGCTCATCAACAGTCATTTCCACATGATCGGTGCACTGAGCGCGAACCGGCTCAATGAAAATACCGGCAAGGATTACCGCGGGTTCCTCTATGCGAAAGCGCTTGAAATGACCCTGATGCAGGGGGTTACCACGGTCAGGGATGCGGGCGGGAACGATTGGGGCGTCGTTCAGGCTGCGGCTGAAGGACTTTTCGATGCTCCGAGGATTTTCCCTTCGGGCGCGCTGATATCCCAGACAGGAGGCCATTTCGATTTCCGGCCCAGGCACATTGCCCTCAATCAGACGGAGCACCGGGGAGAAATCGCCATCGTGCTTGACGGCATGTCCTACCTTGCCGACAGTCCCGGGGCCGTGCGCAAGGCTGCGCGCGAATGTCTCCGGCAGGGTGCCACACAGGTGAAAATCGCTTCCGGGGGAGGGGTCATCTCTCCAGGCGATCCGGTCCTCTCGGTCCAGTTCACCCCGGAGGAAGTAAGGGCTGCCGTCGAGGTCGCCCGCAACTGGGGCACCTATGTGGCTTCCCATGTCTATACCGCGGAAGCCGCGGTCCGGGATATCGAATGCGGCGTCATGTCCCTGGAACATGCCAATCTCATGACCGCCGAGGCCGTAAGGCTTGGGGTGGACAAGGGGGTATGGTGGTCGCCGCAGACGGTTGTCTATCTGCACCCCCCCGAAGACTGGAACGATATGCAGCGGGCCAAGCTCGCGATTGTGGTCGAAGGTCTCGAAAGGACGATGGAGCTGTTCAGGACATACAACGCGCGGGTCCTTTTCGGAACGGACTGTTTCGGGAACATGGATGTCCAGCATCTCGAATTCCGGTACCGTTCCCGGTTTTTCCCGGCAATCGACATTCTCCGCCAGGCGACCTCGAACGGCGGGGAAGCGTTACGCATGTCTGGGCCGCTCTATCCCTGCGCAGGAGATCTCGGGGTCCTGAAACCAGGGGCCATGGCCGACCTGCTCCTTGTCAGGGACAATCCTCTCGAAGATGCGTCCATCCTGTCCGATTACGGGGACCAACTGTTGCTCATCATGAAAGACGGACGGATCTTCAAAAACCTGCTTTAAACGGGACCTGCAGTGTGCTGGAGCTCCCACATCCGGCGGTAGGTGCCGCTGTTCTGCATCAGCTCGCCGTGACGGCCCTGTTCCACGATTTTTCCCTTGTCGAGCACGATAATCCGGTCGTACTGCTCCATGGCCTTGAGGCGGTGGGTTATCGCGATCAGGGTTTTTCCCCTGCTGATCGCCGCGAGGGTGCCGGTAACCTCTTTTTCGGTGATCCCGTCGAGGTTTGCCGTGGCTTCGTCGAGGATGATGACGGGCGCATCCTGCAGAAGGACCCGGGCAATGGCGATGCGCTGCCGTTCTCCGCCGCTGAGCTTCATGCCGTGCTGGCCTGCCCATTCGTCGAGTTTCGAAACGAAACTGCCGAGACCTGCCGCGGTGAGCGCCCGCTTCAGCTCGTCGTCGCCTGCCCCCGGTTTTGCCAGCAGGAGGTTTTCCCGTATCGTTTCTGCAAACAGGTAGGTGCGCTGGGAAACAAGGGCGATGTTCCTCCGGAGGTTTTCCGGGTCGAAGAGCCCGATATCCTTCCCTCCGATGGTAAGCTCTCCCTCCGACGTGTTCCAGAAGCGCATGAGGAGCGATGTGATGGTCGATTTTCCGGCGCCGCTCGGCCCGACGATAGCGATGTGCCTGCCCGGTTCGACGGTGAACGAGATGTTGTCCAGCGTTTTCGTGTAACTTCCGGGATAGGTGAAACTGAGGTTTTCCGCCCTGATGACCGGGTTGTCCGGGAACATTGCCGGAGCTGCAGGAGCGGTGGTTTCAGGTTTCGCGTCGAGAATTTCGAAAAGCCGTTTTCCTGCATGGGTGTCCGCTTCGAGGTTTTTCATGGAAGCGGGAAGCGGCAGGAACGGTTCAAATGATGCCATGACGGCCAGGGTGATCACGGTGAGGGAGATGCCGTTAGCACCGGGATTCTGCATTCCGGGCACGAGCGCGCAGAGGACCGCGATGACTGCGGCGTTCATGAGCAGGCCCGTGAGGGATTCGTGCATGCCGTCAAGGAAAGCGTTACGGTTCTGCAGGCGGAGCATGCCGGTTTCGTTGTCCTGCATCCGTGCAAGGTGGGCGGGAAGTTTTCCGTAGACCTTCAGTTCTCCGATGCCGTGCAGGAAATCGAGGGCAAGGACCTGCTGGCTTGTTTTCAGCTCCATGATCCCTGTCTGCGTTCCCCTGCCGAGGGTGGCGACCATCAGAGGGACGGCAATGCCCGCAAGCAGATGGAAAAACATGACAAGCAGGGCGGCCTGGATCGACCAGGTTCCGAGCAGGAGCATCATCATCAGGGAAACAAGGATGGCGGTCAGCGGCGGCGCAAGCACCCTCGTATAGATGTTTTCAAGGCTCTGGATATCGTCCACCACCCGCTGGAGGAGGTCGCCGCTTCTGAAGTGGAGCAGCCTGGCCGGAGCGAGGGGCTCTATGGCGTCGAAGAACCAGAGGCGGAGTTTTGCCAGTATCCTGAAAGTCGTGCTGTGCGAAACCAGCCGTTCGGCGTATCGGAGCACCCCGCGGGCTGTCCCGAAGACCCTCACGCCGATGATGCCGAGCTGCAGGGCCCCGAGGGGCGGCTGCAATGCGGCTTTGGCAATGAGGTAGCCGGAGGTGACCAGAAGCCCGATGCCGCTGCCTGTCGTTGCGAAACCGATTAGCGCTGCGAGCGCCATCCAGAGGTAATATGGCCTGACGATGGCCGTAAGACGGAGAAAAGTTTTCATGCCGCGGCCTCCTGCTGGATGAAAAGCGAGTCACGGTAGAACCCTTCGACGCCGATGAGCTCGTCGTGCGTTCCGCTGACGGCGATTTTGCCGTTGCTGACCACGATGATCCGGTCTGCAGAACGGATTGTTTCGAGGCGGTGGGCGATGATCAGGGTCGTCCTTCCCCGGGTGAGGGCCTGCATTGAACTGCGCAGCTGGGCTTCCAGTTCCGGATCGGTATGGGATGTGGGCTCGTCGAGCACGATGATGGGTGCGTTTTTCAGGAACGCCCTTGCCAGCGCTACCCGTTGTGCTTCTCCTCCGCTCAACCTCGCCCCCTGTTCGCCGATCATGGTATCGAGTCCGCGTGGCAGCGAGCGGACGAAACCGTCGAGGCCGGTCTCGCGCAAAGCGGCATGCAGGGCTTCATCCGAAGCGTCGGGTTTCGCTATCAGGATGTTCTCCCTCAGGGTTTCGTTGAAAAGATGGGGGTGCTGCGGTACCCAGGAAATCATGCCGAGCCACTGTTCGGATGAAATATCTGCAAGAGGTTTTCCGTCGAAGCTGATCGAGCCTTTCTCCGGTTCGAGAAAGCGCAGCAGGAGGTTGAGCAGAGTGCTTTTGCCCGCCCCGCTCGGTCCGATAAGGGCCGTGGTCCCGCCGGCCTGGATGGTGAAGGTGACGTTGTCTGCGGCAGGAGAGGATGTTCCGGGATAGGTGAAGGTTACCCCGCGGAATGAGATGCCTTTTTCCCCTGCATCTGCGGAACCGCTGCCGGCAGCCGCCGGAGCGGGCTGTTCGAGGACGGCGAAAATCTCTTTCGACGCGCTGGCCCCTTCCATGCCCGCATGGAATTTCGTACCGAGCTGCCTGAGCGGGAGATAAAAATCGGGAGTGAGGATCAGCACGAAGAGGGCATGCCGGAACGTCATCCGGTGTTCCATCATGCGCATGCCGATACTGACGGCGATGATTGCCGTTCCGATGGTCCCGACAAGTTCGAGCGTCAGGGAGGAGAGGAAAGCGACCCTCAGCACTTTCATGGTCGCTTTGCGGAAATTCTCGCCGGTCTCTTCGATGTTCTTCCTCTGCCTTGCGCTCTGGGCGAAGAGCTTGAGTGTCGAGAGCCCCTGGAGGATGTCGAGGAACTGTCCGCTCATCCTGCTCATCGTTTTCCACTGTTTTTCCGTCACGGCGCTTGCCGATTTTCCTATCACGATCATGAAGAACGGAATAAGCGGGGCCGAGAGCAGCAGTATCGCGGCCGAAAGCCAGTCGCCGGGCAGAATGGCCGCGACGACGAGGAGCGGTGTGAACAGGGCAAGGAATATCTGCGGTATGTAGCTGCTGAAATATGCGTCGAGAGCTTCGACGCCTTTCAGCATGGTCGTGCTGAGGCGTCCGCTCTGGACTGAACGGGTGTAGAGCGGTCCCAGCTCGGCAACCTTCGATGCCAGGCGGGTGAACAGCTTTTCTCTGACCGCGGTGCTCCCTTCTTCAGCTTTGACATGGGATGTCCAGTTGCAAAGCATGCGAAGCAGGGTGAAAAGGCCGAAACATCCAAGCAACGGCAGAAGTCCGGCAAGAGCGATTTTGTCGATGAAAGCGCCATTGATCGCCCTGCTGAGAAAATATGCCTGGGCAATCATCATCACCGAAGCCAGACTGCCGGAAACAAGGGAAAAGATGAACGGCCGTTTCTCTTCTTTCATGAGCTGGAAGAGGCGGCGGTCAATATTCATGGCTCATGTCATTACGCGTCATCGGAAACAAAGACTATAATTTATCGTAATATAATGTTCATCAGGGATTTGCAGCCCTTTATGGGAATTGATAATCCGATCAATGAGTTCCCTGCCCGGAAAGGTTCGTTTCTTTTCGGGAATGCATGAAAAATGGGTGCGGAAAATGGATTTTCCTGCGGCTTGCGGTTATCGCGGAGAAATCTGCGGCTTCAGATAACCGTCTCTGCAATGGTTTTCATGAACAGCTCGGCATTATCCCTGAGTGCAGGAAAATGGCATCCGAGCTTTTCCGAGTTTCCGGCTTTTGCCGCCAGTTCCAGGACGTGGGCGGCCTTGCTCAGGTTTTCAGCCCCAACGCTTGCGGACTCGCCTTTGATGAGATGGGCCAGGACAGCAGCTTCCCTGGTATTCCCGTCGGTGACAAGGTTTGCAAGTGCGTCGATCTTTCCGGGCAATCCGGAGAGAAATTCTTCGAGAATGCTTTTTACAAGCTCCCGGTCATCCATCATCCGGTTGAGGAAGTCTTCGAGATTGAATATGTCCCTGGGTTCTGTATCCATGCAGGAGATGAAAGATCGGTTTTTTTCTGTGAGGCTCTATTGGGAAGATATCATTTCAAAGCCGAAACAATAAACGATATCCCGGTAAATATCATGATGATGCTTGCCAGCCGATAAAGCCTTTTCCGTAATTTTTCGCCGATGCCGTGAGCGGCTTTTCCCAAGAGAAGCAGTGCGGGCGTTGTTCCAGCCCCGAAAAGGAACATCAGCGAAATGCCGGTGAGCAATGCCGAGACCCGGTCGCTGCTTCCCATCGATGCCCGTGCCGTTGTCAGAAGTGCTGTGTAGGAGAGCCCGCAGGGAAAGAAACCGAAGACAAGACCCAGGGGATAATAAGTCCCGGGAGTCAGGGGGCCTTCAAAATGACGAAGGACCCTGCCGAAAACAGGAAGACCGGGATTGCAGGTTGTGATTTTCGCCATCAACGGAATCCAGCCGGCACTGGCAAGCCCCATGAGTACGATGGAAATGCCTGCGATGACGAGAACCGCACGCTGCACCGTTTCGATCGATGCGGCAAGCATGAGGAACGAGCCGGTCAATGCGGCAAAAGCTCCGAGCAGGGAGTAGGTCGTGACCCTGCCAAGATGGAAGAGCAGATGGCGAAGCCATCCTTTTTCCTGTTCACCGAGCGAAAAAGCCGCGACAACTGGGCCGCACATGCCGATACAATGGCCGAAGCCGCCGGCAAGACCAGTGATGAACATGGCTAAAGCCAGGCTGTTCATGATTGATTTTCCTCTGTCCGCTTGGCGGGCCACTCATCGTCGTCATCGTCGAGGATCCTGTATTTCGGCGCTTCGGGATCGTCGAACTGACCGCTCCTGACCGCCCAGATAAACAGGAGCCATGCCGCGGTGCCGACGAAAAAGCCGATACCGATCAGGAAAAAGATGCTGCTCATAAGGGGTTGACTCAGGTTTTACGCAAGCGCAGGGAATTGCCGACCACGATCAGCGAACTTGCCGCCATGAAAAATGAAGACATGATTGGATGGAGAAGGCCCAACATGGCAAGCGGCAAAGCAATGAGATTATACGAAAAAGCCCAGAAAAGGTTCTGCCTGATGACGGAAAAACATTTCCTCGAGCTGTCGATGAGGGTGTCGAGAAGCGTGAGGTCATTTTTCAGGATGGCCACATCGGCGCATTCGAGGGCGATCCCCGTCGCGTTTCCGAGCGTGACGCCCGTATCGGCTGCGGTGAGCGCCGGCGCATCGTTGATGCCGTCGCCGACCATGAGGACACATGCCCCCCCTTTTTTCATGCGTTCGATAATTTCCGCCTTTTCAGCCGGCTCCAGCCGGTACTGTACGTCGCTGATGCCGCATTTCGAGGAGATATACGCAGCAACCCCGCCGTTGTCTCCGGTAAGGATGGAGAGCCGGAGCTTCCTCCTTCGGAGGGCCTCTATCATCGGCAGAGCGTCCCGTCTCAAATCGTCGATCAGTCCGACCATCCCGGCCGGCGTTTTCCCGCGTGCCGCCCAGACGACCGTTTTGCCTTCGGTCTCAAACGCATCGGCTTTTTCTGCCAGTTTTTCGGTAACCGTTATCCCCTGACTGGTGATGAACTCTTTTGAGCCGGCGGACCAGGTTTCCCCGTCGATGACCGCGGAGACTCCCTTGCCGGGAACTGCCCTGAAACGGGTGTGTTCAAGAAGATCTTCGTTCCATGAAGCAGCTATGGCCCTGCCTGCCGGGTGTTCCGAAGAGGCTTCGAGCGAGGCGATATGCCGGAGGAACCTTTCGGTTGTCCCGAAATCGACGAGATCGGTGATGGAGGGTTTCCCTTCGGTGATGGTGCCGGTTTTGTCGAGCACGACATGGGTGGTTTGCGAAACCTTCTCGAAAACATCACCTCCTTTGACAAGGATCCCTTTTTTCCCGGCGGCCGTCGTCCCGACGAGGATCGCCAGGGGAGTTGCGAGCCCGAGGGCGCAGGGGCAGGCGATGACAAGCACGGAAACCGCATTCATGAGGGCCGCGACGGTGTTGCCCGACGTGAATTTCCACCAGGTGAAGGTCATCACGGCCAGCGCGATGGTTGCCGGAATGAAATATCCGGCGGTTCTGTCGGCGACTCCCTGTATGGGCGCCCTGCGTGACTGCGCTTCCCGGACGGTTCGGATGATTCCCGCGAGGACGGTTTCGGCCGCATTGCCTTCGACCTTGATGCCGAGGCGCCCGTTGAGCGGGAACGTTCCTGCGAATACCTTGCTTCCCGGGGTTTTGAGCACCGCGTTCGATTCACCCGTCAGCATCGATTCGTTCACTTCGGCCTCCCCGTCGACGACCTTTCCGTCAAGGGGTATACGGTCGCCGGGGATAACTTCGATACGGTCGCCCGGCTGTACCTCCGAAACCGGAAGCAGGATGCGTTCTCCGGTTGCCCGGACCACCAGCGCTTCCCGGGGCTGAAGTTCGAGCAGTTCGTTGATGGCGTTGCCGGCTTTCAGCCGCGAACCGGCCTCAAGAAACCTGCCGAGCAGGATGAAGGTGATGATCATCGCGGCGGTATCGAAATAGACTTCGCCCCCAAACACAATCATGGCCACACTGTAACAATAGGCTGAAAGGGAGCCGAGCGCGACAAGCAGGTCCATGTTGGGCGACCCTGTTCTGATCGAGCGCCATGCTCCGGCCAGGAACGGGAGCCCCGAATAGAAAACGACAGGTGTCGCGAGAGCGCAGGAGATGAGCTGGAAGGCAAACTTGTAGCGCGTCTCCATGCCCTGGAAAAAACCGGCATACAGGGCTGCGGAAAAAAGCATAAGCTGCATCGAAAAGAATGATGCCGTCCCGAAACGGAGCAGGATATCCTGTTTTTCCCTTGCAACGATATCGGCGTCACCGCCCGGCCGGCAGGGATGCGGAATGTAGCCTATGGAACGGACAGCTTCCAGGATGGTTTCGAGCCCGGTTTTCTGCGGGTTCCATGACACGGCGGCACGGTGTGTGGCATAGTTAACCCTTACCGACAGGATGCCCTCGAACTTCATCAGGTATTTTTCAATGAGCCAGATGCACGAAGCGCAGCGGATGCCGGCAAGCACAAGTTCGATATGGAGTTCTTCACCTGATCCCGTCACGGTGCCGTCGAAAGAAGCCGTGCTTATTCTTGCCCCGGTTTCCGGAGGTCCCGGCTGCCAGTCGCATCTCTTGCTGTAAAAGGCATCGAGGGAGTTTTTCCGGATCAGTTCGTAAATGCCGAGGCAACCGTGACAACAGAACTGTTTCTCTTCGCCGTCGATCGTAGCGGTGATTGCCGAACCCGGGCCTGTTTCCTGCAGGCAGTGGGCACACCTGATCGTATCTGCCGCAGGCCCGCTATCTGACATCGAAGGTGAATGCGGTGTTGTTCAGCGCTTCGGAGAGGACCGTTGCCTGCCAGAGCGTTCTTCCGCTCATGCACCGGACAATGATTCCCGTTCCTTTCCAGGTGCAGGCGTTTGTTTTTTTCATCACAACCTGATTGACACCCATCACCATGCCGGGCATGCCGAGGTCGATCACGAGTGTGTCAGGGAGCGATGCGCAGGGAGTGATGGTGAGAGTGAAGGTCAGTTGCTGCATCGCCTTCGGGGGTTTGGGGCCTATGTCGAGGGTCACTGTCCTGTTGCCCGCAGTTTTTGTGCATGGGCCTTCGGAAAAATTGCAATCGGCGGCGGCAGCGGTCCGCAGGGTGAACATTGCCAGCAGGCTTGCGATGGCCGCTAATTGTCCAAGGGTGGTCAGTTGACGTCGAAAAACCATTTTCTGTTTGTCGAAAGGTTGTTTTTTTCAAAGTCCACACGCATCAGCCACTTGCCTCCGGACGGGATGAGCGCCTCGGCGTGGTAGTTGCCGGGCGAGCGTTCCGTCATTTTCAGGTTGCGGTCATAACCCTTTGTCGAAACGTTGCCGATGAAAAGGGTGAGTGCGGCATGCTCGAGCGGTTTTCCATGTGAAGTGACCGTGACGCCGATGTCGTTGTTTCCCCTGCCGAGGGGATGCTGCGGTTCGATCGCCAGTCCGAGTTGCCGTTCGAGGCCTCTGGCGTGGAAATACTCCTTTCCTTTTTCGTAGTAGTTGTCGTCCACAAGCCCTTCTTCAAAGCTGTATGCCATATAGATGCCGGTACCCAACGCAACGAGGAACATCGGGACAAGGATGGAGAGGAAAATCTTCAGGTTCATAGGAAACCGGTTTCCCTGTTGATTGAAATGTTTTCGCCGGAAAGGGTGATGGTTACCCTGTCGGGTTTCCCGGTCGTTTTCAGCAAGATTTTACCGTGGATGGCCGCAAATGGTTTCACCTGCAGCGAGCGCTCGCCGATGATGGTAACCGGGTCCGGTGAAGAGAGTTCGAGCGCGATGGTTTTCGGGCTGTTGTTATAGACCGTGTACGAGTAGCGGTTCAGTCCCGGTGGAAGCGGGTCAGAATCCCTGGTGACCATGAAGTCGAACAGGGGTCGGCCCAGGACAAGGAACAGCAGTATTGCGGCAGAAGCGGCAGTGATGCCTCCCATCAGGAAGGTTTTCGGTCGGAGCACGTTCCCCTTGTAATCAGGGAAGGGCGGCATTCCCCTTTTTCCGCTGATGGCGCGGCAGACATCGATGCATTCCGCGCAGGCGATGCAGCTGGTGCTCAACCCTTTCTTGATGTCAATACCCACCGGGCAAACCCTTACGCATTCGTCGCATTTCATGCAGGTGTCGTCACGCGAAACGTCGTACTCTATGACGACGGTATCCTTGTCGAAAAGGACGTTCTGGAGCATGGAGTAAGGGCAGATCGAGGTGCAGAACCTCCTGCCGAGAATAGTGAGCTCGAAGTAGACCGACACCAGGAGGACGATGAAGAATCCCGTGACGAGCGGTGAAACGAAGAGGCGGTGAACTGTTTCAGAGGGTGGGATGAAATAGGAAATGAGCGCGAACGAGACAAGTGCTGAAAAGGGGAACAGCAGGACTTTCTGGGCCGTTTTGCGTATGTTGCGCCCGAACCGTTTCGCGATGATATCGCTCAGGTCGAGCAGTACCGTCTGGGGGCAGAGCCATCCGCACCATATCCTGCCGAATACCGCAGTGACGAAAGTGATGAACAGCAGGAAAAACAGGGTGACGGCAAGGATCAGGTAAAACTCCCTGATCCAGATCACGGTCCCGAAAAAATAGAGCTTGAGCTCGGCGATATCGAACCGCAGGGCGCTCTGTCCATTGATCGAAAGAAAAGGCAGGCCGCTGAGGAGCACTGCCTGAAAGATTTCAACTGCGGTCCGGTACTTCTTCCACACGATGTCGGGTCCGGTTTTGATGTATGGAGTGAAACGGCATTGAACCTCCTGATTTATTTATTCCTCAGCTTTTCAAGGAATGCAACTACCTTGCCGATCCTGTCCTGACCAAGTTGCGGAAGGAACCCCGGCATACCGTTCGGCCTGCCTTTTGAAACGGATTCGACAAGATCTTTCTCTGCTGATCCGTATTTGAGCGCAGCGGTGAGGTTCGGTCCGATGCCGCCCGAAGCGTCGGCATTGTGGCAGGCGGCACAGTTGGCCGCAAAAATTTCCTTGCCCTCGCCGATGGCATTCTCGTTTCCGGCATAACTGCCGGCAGGTTTCGCCGCTTCGTTTTTCGCCGCCGCCGCCATCTCCTGCTCATATTTCTTGTAGAAAGACCATCCCGATATTGCGGGCGTGTAGGAAACCACATACCAGATCACGAAGACAATGGCGGCAAAAAAGAAAACAAGCCAGCCTTTCGGTATACTGTTGTGCCCCTCCTGGATTTCCGGAGTGTCGTTCATATCAGTCTCCTGTTGATTGATGGCGAAAGTTTTATGAGTTCCGGTCATGCCGTTCATTCGTCTTCATCGAGCATTCTCTGCTTTGGTTTCTCAACTTCCTGTTTTCTGCGGGGATTGTAGTAATAAATGATGATTCCCAGCATCACCAGTGCAAGAAGAACCGTGAAGACAACGTATGCCCATGCGGAGAAATTCACTTTGCAGCCTCCATGTTTTTCACATCGCGCCCAAGTTTCTGCAGGTAGGCGACCATGGCGTCCATTTCGGTGAGATCTTTCCGAAGCTCGGGAGGCGTGATCTTGTCACGGCTTTCTTTCGAAGGGTAGCTGTCGGATGTCACCGTCGCCCTGTATTCGTCGATCTGGTTCTTTACGTCACTTTCAGAATAGCCGTATTTCAGGATCGATGTTTTCCTGAAGGAGTTCGAAATATCGAGCCTGTTCATTGCCATCCATCCGTAGGGGGGCATGTTGGATTTCTGGAACAGGCGTTGCGGGCTTTCCATGTGGCTGTAGTGCCATGAATCGGGGTATTTGCCGCCGATCCTTGCAAGATCGGGCCCGGTCCTGCGCGAGCCCCAGAGGAACGGCCTGTCGTAGGCGAACTCTTCGGGTTTGGAATATTCGCCGTAACGAAGCACTTCGGTCCTCAGGGGGCGGACAGTCTGGGTGTGGCAGTTGTTGCACCCTTCCCTCATATAGATATCCCGACCTTCAAGCTCGACGGCTGTATAAGGTTTGACGTAAGGGCTTGCCGGCTGGGTAGAGGGCATGAACAGGGGGACGAAGACGGTAACGACGGTTCCGACAAGAATCACTGCTGCCGACAAGACAGCGAAAACAACCGGTTTGGAATTGATACCCATGATTGCAGCTCCTGTTTGCGGGTTTGTCGTTTATACTTCAGCTTCGACAGGCTGTTGCCTTGTCGTCATGAAAATATTCCAGGCAAACACCAGTATGCCTATGAAATAGATGATGCCGGCAACGAACCGCAGCCTGTAATACGGGTAAAGCGATACAAGGCCATCAAGGAAACTGTACATCAGCGACCCGTCCGGATTCGTGGCTTTCCACATAGCCCCCTGCTGGATGCCTCCGATCCACATGGTGACGGTCCAGGTCAGCTGGCCGACAAGGATGAGCCAGAAGTGGACGTTGGCAAGCTTGATGCTGTAAAGTTTGGTACGGCAGATTTGCGGGATCATGTAATAAAACGATGCCGAGATAGTCATGGCAACCCATCCCATCGTGCCCATGTGCACGTGTCCGACTACCCAGTCGGTATAATGGAAGAATGCGTTGAGGGTGCGCAATCCCTGCGTCGGTCCCTGTATGGTCTGCAGGCCGTAGAAGGTTATGCCCACGATGAAAAACTTGACGAGATAGTTCGTGCGCATCTGGTCCCAGTTTCCCTGGAGCGTGTAGTAACCGTTCACGACCGATCCCCAGGAAGGAGCTATGAGGAAGATGCTGAATGCGATGGCCACCGTCTGGATCCACTCGGGCAGCGGAGTGAGCATCAGGTGGTGGGCACCGGTCCAGAGGTATGCGAAGATGAGCGCCCAGAAGGATACGATGGACAGCCTGTGGCTGTAGATGGGAAGGCCCGTCGCTTTCGGGAGGAAGTAATAGAACATCGCGAGAACAGGGACGGTAAAGATGAACCCGACGATGTTGTGGCCGTACCACCACTCGACGTTGGCATCGTTCGCACCTGCATAGACGCTATAGGACTTGAAAAGCGTAACGGGGATTTCGAGGTTGTTGACGATGTACAGCACCGCTATGGTGACGGTCATGGCTATGATGTACCAGAGCGAGATATACATCTGTTTTTCCTTCCTCTTGATGAGGATGGCGAAGACGTTCACGGCGAACATGACCCAGAGGATCACGACACCGATATCGAGCGGCCATTCAAGTTCGGCATATTCCTTGGTCGTATTCATGCCGGCGAACAGGCTCACGGCCGCGAGCGCTATGGCAGCATTGAAAAGGTAGAGATGGGCTTTCGCGAGACCGGGAAAGGGGAGCGGTGTCCTGGTGAGGCGCTGCAGCATGTAGTAGGCTGTCGCGAAAATCCCGGCAAGACCGAACCCGAGGCCGAGTCCGTTGGTGTGCACCACCCTGAGGCGGCCGAAACTGAGCCAGGGGGTGAGGTTAAGTGCCGGATTGAACATCTCGAACGCAATCCAGAGTCCTACGACCAATCCGATGACCAGCCAGAATAGCGCCGAGTAGGTGAATCCCCGCACTACCTTGTAGTCGTACCCAGCTTCGCTCATGCTTTCCTCCATATCTTGTTTGGCGATTGAAAGAAAAAAAGAACATGAAATGCACTAAGGCACCGTCTGTTTATATAGTTATCAAGTTACACACAAATTGATTTCCATGGAAGAAAAAAATGAAAAAACCGGACTTTTTATGCCCGGTTTTTTCATTTTTTGTCATAGTGGACTGGAAGCGCTCAATCCTGGAAGAGCTGTTTCAGTCCGTTGAGGTAATCTCCCACGACCGCTTCTTTTTCGGTGATGATGCCGCGAATCAGCGTGCCGGGCGTAACATCGAATGCATAGTTCACCACCGGGGTGGTCGGCGTGGCTACCTGGTTGCCGAAGATCTGGCGCAGCTCGTCGGCGTTACGCTCTTCGATGGGTATCTGCGAACCTTCGGACATCGTGATATCGATGGTCGAGATCGGAGCGGCGATATAGAACGGAATGCCGTGGTGACGGGCGCTGATTGCGTGCGCGTAGGTGCCGATTTTGTTGGCCGTGTCGCCGTTGGCCGTTATGCGGTCGGCGCCGGTTACTGCGAAGTCGATCATGCCGCGCTGCATCAGGATGGCTGATGAAGAGTCGGAGATGGAGGCGAACGGAATGCCGTCATGCTCCAGTTCCCAGGCGGTCAGGCGCAGGCCCTGCAGGAGCGGACGGCTTTCCGATGTGATCACCCGCTCGATCAGGCCCTCCTTCCATGCGAGCCGGATCACGCCGAGCGCCGTGCCGATGCCGCAGCAGGCGAGCGTTCCCGTATTGCAGTGGGTCAGGACGTTGAGCTTGCGGGTTTTCAGCACGTCGGCGAAGTCCCGCTTGATCAGTTCGACGCCGTGGCGGGCGATGCGATCGCAGTTTTCGACCTCATCATTGTAAATTTTATGGGCCTCGTCGGTCATCTTCGAAAAGAGCGTTTCGAGGGAATCGGCTTCGTAGTTGGCCTCATAGACGGCGACCATTTTCTTCGTGGCGAAGAAAAGGTTCACGGCAGTAGGACGCGAGGCGTTTACCTCGGCGATCAGGTTTTTGAAATATTCCGGAAACCCTGCCTTGTCGCCCTTGTATTCTTTGATGCCGAGTACGACGGTATAACCGGCCGATGCGCCGATAAGCGGGGCCCCTCTGACGGCGAGCGTTTTGATGGCTTCGATGGCCTGCAGGTGGTCCCTCGTCGATATGTACTCTTCCCTGAGCGGCAGATAACGCTGGTCGAGGTAGGTAAAGGTATTGTCGGTGAACGAAATTGCGTCGATCATATGATGTGCTGATTTTATTGGATTATACGGTCTTTGTGTTACAGGTTGGTTACAAAGACTATGTAAAACAGCTTTTGTAACGAGTGGATTTTGTGACACAAAATAATCAATCTTCACTTTTTGGAGGTAATAAAAAACGCCGGGAACTTGCCCTTTGCGTTCAAGCAAGTCTTTTTTCAACACGTAATCACAGGTTTCACCCTCGAATGCATTGCCTCCATTCCATGACTGTCTTTCAGGAAAGGCCGTCCAGGGCTCGTAACCCGTTCAGCGCAGGGCTCAGTATCAAGGTGCTTAACTGACCGCAATGCCGGCCCGGTTCAGTACCGGGCTTCCGTTTTTATGACGGGGAGTGAACAGGATTGATATACTTGTTGCCTTGTAGAAAAGAAGCTCCCTGATCAGGTCGGATTTGTTCATTCTCCTCTATTTCTCCCAACAGCGCAGAGACCTTCGTTCCACTCACTGAGCATCGCCTCACCAACCTGCTTGAAGTCAGGAAAGTCGAGAGTATGCCGACGCAAGCCTGCAGCGGTTTCAGTTACAGCATCGGCAACCTCTTCGATAATGAGCTTTGCTTTTGCCGGCTGAAGATTACAGTGCATTTTTGCGAATGCAATGAGTTTCTTTGCGGTCGGAAAGCGCTTGCTGCCGTCCAGAGTAAGCGCCAGAGAATCCCTTCTGATGTATGCTGTTGTTGAGACGATATCGAAAGTTGGAGCAAGGCGCACTGTTTTGTTTGATGCCGTGTAGAGCACCCCGAAATTTTTGAGATGGGCATCGCCATTCCTCACGATGCAGGAAAGAGAGAGTGATCGGAAGTAAACCTCCAGGGCAGAGGCCTGAAGTTCAGGAGAAACAAACTGGCGAATCCGTTTGGCCAGTTTCTCATAGCTTCCGTCATACTTCTCTGCCGTACCGATACCATTAAGGGAACAGAAATCCTCAAACCCGAGATATTGCCCGTCTTCTGCCAAATCAAACCTCTTGACAACAAGAAACTGGTTGTTTTCCGAAAGAGTGAATTGCGGTACTTCCAGTCCGCTTCGGCGGGCAGCATTCATGCAGAAAAACTCGTTGGCTGCCAGATGCGGATATTCATTGCGGCTCCAGCCCTTGACGATATGCGTGGCTCCTTTCATCGTAACACGAGACTGATCCAGTGTGTGCGTTTCGACTTCTTCATATTCGTCGTCCCTGATCAGCACCTTCGGTTGCACTCCGGAGACACCTGAAACCATAGAAAAACGCTCCAGAAGATCGATCAACAGGTCTTCTGCCCCGTCATAGGCAACCAGTTCCGAAACACTTTGTAAAGGAACCTGATCGATCACCGCCGGATCGTTGGCGAAACGCAACCGGCCGATCTGTGAACGTCCGACAACCTCAAGTAAGGATAGCATATCAAAACCCTTGACACGCTTTCTGAATGACAGTTCAATTGACTCCCGCAGTCTGCCCTCGGGAAGATTCATCTGAAAAACCGGATGTAATCCGTTTTGGTACCGATAACTTTCCAGTGACCATGGCATCGTCAGCGAGACTTCCTCACCGGGCTGAATTGCAGAACGGTAAGCAAAGGTAAAAGCACCGGATTCAAATGAGTGGCGATCCAGTGAGCCGACAACATGAGGAGTAACCCATACATCAAGCATGTTATTTCTCCCGTTCAGTTATCAGCTCCTGCAGGGTAGGGCGTTTTGACGCATCTTTTACGGTGATCTCAAGCCCGAGTGTTGCGCAGATGGCCATAACCTTTTTTATGCCGATTTCCGGCAGTTTGCCATTTTCAAAACGGCTCAGTGTTACTCGACTCATTCCATTTGCGCCAGCTACCTGCTGCTGTGACAATCCCAATGTTTTTCTCCGATGGCTGAGTAACTCACCGATTTCCTGCATATCGATCATTTTTGTATCATATGTGCTACATTTTCAGGCATTTTTCCTTGTAATGTAGCGTATATGATTCACTATGGCAAATTGTTGCTTCAAGGTCAAATTTCTCATACTTGATGTTACAGCGGAAGGAATTTGCCTGTCAGCCCATTTATGCCGGCCTGCCGACGGGCCTGCCTTAAGTCGGCTTTTGCCGATGCAGTGACTTGACAGCTTGCAGGCTGGTTTCATGTGTACTTGAAATCTTGTTGTTCTGTATGCATGTTAACAGATCATTATTCCGACGTGGCATCATGATAGCAGGATAGAGGATCTCTCGGAAACTCAGAGGCTTCGCCCTCGACTGCATTGCCTCATTCTACAGTCAGTCATTACGGAAAAGCAGTCCTGAGCTCGAGGTGACTTCGCTTTGCGTCCACAAAGTCCGGAAGGTTCGTGCTGCAAGATCTTTTCAGTCTGATGAACCTTTTCTATTGCTGAAGCGAGGGCTTCTCGTTATTCCTTGCGGTTTTCAGTATTTGCCTGTAACCTGGTTTTTACCGAAAACCGGCCGAAATCATTATGGCAGGTATGGGCATAAAAGGCAACCTCGACAGTTGTCAATGTTCATTTCCTGATGTTAACGCCCATAATCACCCTGTTTAAAGAATTCCCTTTGTTTCGGTCACAAAAAAGTTACAAAACAAAGGGAATGTCTATAAAAAAAGGGAGAAAGTATCCGGGAAAAAAAGCTTAAGTTGTTGATTTATAGTGTTTAATAGACGCAATAAGGAAAAAGAGGTATTTGAAGAAATGCCTGTTTTGTGATATGGCGTCGATCATAGGTCTCACTCGGGAATTAAAGGTTTTCAACGACTGACTTGAAAATTGCGGTCATTTTCGGTTCGGCATGGTTGGAAACCTCGATGATCTCCTCGATGCTGACCGGCTGAAGGGAATCGGGGAAACACTCGTCGGTGATGATGGACATGCCGAACACTTCCGTTCCCTGATGGACTGCGGCGATGACTTCTGGGACCGTGGACATGCCGACGACATCGGCACCGAGAGCCCTCAGCATGCGGTATTCCGCGCGGGTTTCGAGGCACGGGCCGGACAAGGCTACATAGACGCCCCTTTGGACCTTTATTTTGTGTTCGAGGGCGACTTTTTCAGCAAGTGCGAGGATGCGGGGAGAATATGGCGCGCACATGTCGGGGAAGCGAGATCCGATTTCAGGGTCGTTAGGACCGATCAGCGGGTTTCCACCCAGCATGTTGATATGGTCGTCAATCAGCATGATATCGCCTTTCCTGAACGAGGGGTTGAGGCCGCCGCAGGCGTTGGTGATGCCGAGGGTTTTCACGCCGAGGTGTTTCATGACCCTGACGGGGAAAACGATCTGCTGCATGGAGTAGCCTTCGTAAAAATGGAAACGACCCTGCATCGCGACGACTTTCTTTCCAGAAAGGGTCCCGAAAATCAGTTTGCCGTGATGGGTTTCCACGGTGGAAATCGGGAAGTTCGGAATATCGCTGTAATCGAGCGAAAGATCGATTTTGATTTCCCTGGCAAGCGCTCCGAGGCCTGTGCCAAGGACGATACCGATCGGATATTCATCCTGCGTTTTCTTTCTTATGTAGGAGACGGCTTCCTGGATTTTTGCCCGCTGTGAGATCATGGCTTGATTGTTTATGGGTTGACGACAGGTTGAAGAAAAATATTCCGGGGGCTTTCAGGCAGGGGATGCTCGGCGGTATTCGTGGATGACGTGTACGACATAACTGCTGAACGGCATTGATGACATTAAGGGAAACCAACGGAGCCCCACAATTCAGTACCCGTTCATGCGTGGCGGAAAGCCAGGAAAGACGGGATGGAAAGACGTTTAATATAAACTCTTCACCCGTCAGATAAAAATGTGGGGGAGGCTTGTTTTGCGGGGGTTCACCGCCAGCCGAAGATGGCTGTTCCGACACGGATCATGGTCGCTCCCTCGGCGATCGCTTCTTCGAAATCCCCGCTCATGCCCATGGACAGTTCTGTCAGTTTTTCAGGTTCCGGGGAGATGTTTTTCAGCTCGCCGAGCAGCAGGCGAAGGGTGCGGAATTCCTCCAGGGCGCTCGCCGGATCGGGAGAAGCAATGGTCATGAACCCGCGGAGGGTGATATTGGGAAGGGCGTGAAGAGTTTCGAACGAAGGGAGGACGTCCCGGGGATCCATGCCGTATTTGGAAGCTTCGCCGGAAGTGTTGACTTCGAGCAGGTATTCGACCTGGAGGTTTTCCCTCACAGCTATCCGTGAAAGCTCTTCGGCCGTTGAAAGTTTGTCGATGCCATGGATGAGTGCCACCTTGCCGACGATCGAGCGGACCTTGTTGGATTGCAGGTGCCCGATGAAATGCCATTGCAGCGGCAGCCCTTCGAGCACGGGGTCGCCCTGCTTCTGCAGGAACTCCTGCACGTAGCTTTCACCGAACTCGATCTGGCCCGCTTCGAACGCTTCGCGGACAAGAGAGGCCGGCTTGGTCTTCGAGACGGCGACAAGCCGCACGCTTCCGGGTTCCCGTCCCGCCTTCAGGCATGCCGCTTCAATTTCCGAGCGGATTGCCTGAAGGTTGGTTGCGATGCTTTCCATTGCCGTCTGTTATGGCTTTGCTGCAGCGACGATCGTTTCGATCACGACAGGTTCGACCGGGTTATCGTTGAAATCCGTTCTCACCCCGGCGATTTTTTCGACAATGTCGAAACCGGCATCGACAACACCGAAGACCGTATACTGGCCGTCAAGGAAGTCGTTATCGACCTGGTTGATGTAGAACTGGCTTCCGGAGGAGGCTTTCTGCGGGTTGTTGTCCCTTGCGGCGGCAAGCGTGCCTTTTTTGTTCGGATGCTTTATTTCGGCAGGGATCCGGTAGGAGGGGCCCCCGGTACCGTGCAGGCCGCGTTTGTCCTCATGCCTCGAAAGAGGATCGCCCGTCTGGACCATGAATCCTTCGATAACGCGGTGGAAGCGGATGCCGTCGTAATATCCCTCGCCGACGAGCTTGACGAAATTGTCCCGGTGGAGCGGGGTGTCGTCATACAGCGAAATAGTGATATCGCCCTCGGTGGTCCTGATGATGAACTGTTCTGGCATGAGAAGGGTAATGGATTGTTGTTTCAGAGTTTTCCGGAAATCTGCCAGAGCGATTGCTGGGCCATTGCCGCGCCCTGGGTGACCGGGTATTTGTCGACGATGCTTTTGTAAAGTTCGGCAGCCTTCGCCAGCTGGTTCGACTGCCTGTAGCAGTTCGCCTCCCTGGCGAGGTAAAGCGATTTGAGTGCCGTACTTTCCGCTTTTTCCGATGCCTCATGGTACGATTTGGCTGCTTCGCCGAACTGGTTCTTTTCGAAGAGGCATGCTCCGGCTCCGGAAAGTGCTGTTGCTGCGAGGTCCTTGTTGCCGATGGATACCGCCTTGTAGGCCTTCAGCGCGGAATCGAGGTTGCCGGTCGCATACCATGCGTTGGCAAGGAGCAGCGATGCCATATTGCCGCTTGGCGTGCCAGAGTAGTCTTCGGCGATTTTTTTCAGGCCCGGCGTTTTGCCTTCGCCATTGATGGCGGTGGTATAAATTCCCTGATCGAGGTAGGGTGCTATCCTGGAAAGCTCCATCGCCGCCTCGTTTTCGCGTTTCTGCTGGTTCTGAACCCATAAAAACGTGCCGCCGCCGGCAAGCACAACCGCGACAAGGATGCCGATGAGGACATTCTTGTATTTTATGGCGATAAAAAGAAGGGTATCGGCTAACTCGGTTTTTCCTTCGGTCTGCACCGGTGCGCCTTGCTGGATGTCGTTCATGGATATGGGTTTCTCTGGTTTTTGATCGTTTCCGGCCGGTTGTCAGCCCGGCCTTCAGGGCTCGTTTGCGGGCGGTCGCCAGCCCGACTTTCCGGCATGAAACCTAAGCAAGTTTGCATGAAATTCAAAATCAGGGCACGCTCTTTCATCAGTATCAGTGCAAACCCCGCAAACTCAGACAGGGCAATGCGGCCGGGGGGCCTGCAACCCGGATAATCTAAACAATTCAACGGTATTCCGGAGAATTTCTTCGGCGGCTTTTTCAACAGGGATTGCCAGTGCTTCGGCGACAGCCATGGTGACGAACCGCACATAGGCTGGTTCGTTGCGTTTTCCCCGGAACGGGACCGGTGCAAGGTAGGGAGCGTCGGTTTCCGTGAGGAGGTCGGCCAAAGAAACGCTCTTCAGGATCTGAGGGAGCGGCGACTTTTTATAGGTGACCGTTCCCGGAATGGAGAGCTTGAGCCCCAAGCGGATGCATTGCCTCGCCTCCTCGATGCCGCCTGAAAAGCAGTGCATCGAGCCGCGGAAGCCGGAATGGTTCTGTTCGGCAAGAATGGCGAGCATGTCGGGCCAGGCGTCCCGGCAGTGGATCACGACCGGCAGGTCGAGAGAACGCGCGATGCTGAGCATCCGGCGGAACGCTTCCTGCTGCATATGCGGGCTGGAACCGGGATAGTGGTAATCGAGGCCTATCTCGCCGATGGCAACCACTTTCGGTTCCCGTGCCAGCTGTTCGAGCTCACCGTAGACAGCGTCACCGACAGGCTGATTCGTTTCGTGCGGATGGAGCCCCACGTTTGCGAATATGAAATCATAATCACGGGACAGTTCTATCGAACGTCTGCTCGTCTCAACATCCGTGCCCGGATCGATGAGCACCGAAACCTGTTCTTCGAGGAGCCTCCCGATCACCTCCGCCCTGTCTCCGTCGAACTCCGGGAAAGAGAGGTGGCAGTGTGTATCAGCGAACATCGGCAATCTCTTCGGGGGTGTCCTGCGGAAAAACCCGGTTGTGGAAAAGCACGAGCATGCACGCCCCAACCGTTATAGCGGAGTCCGCGACATTGAAAATAGGCCAGAGCGAGAGATAGTATCCGAAAACCTTTCCGTGGTACAGGTCGAAGTAGATGAAATCAACGACCCTGCCGATGGTGATGCGGTCGATCATGTTACCGATGCCTCCGCCGACGATGAGCGCGAAAGGGACCAGGAAGATCGCATCATTCCTTTTGGAGCGGAACACGTAGAACAGGACCGCCAGGGTGATCAGTCCCGTCAGGAGGAGCAGCATTGCTGGCGGGGCGAACTCGACGCCGAAGGCGACACCCCTGTTCTGGGCGAAGGTCAGCGAGAACAGTCCCGGGATGATGGATATGCCGTCAGGAAGGTTGCTGAGGTAGTCAACCGCGAGTTTTTTCGTGAACTGGTCGATTCCGATGACAAGGAGGATGATTGCGACAAACCATTTCATGTGCGGAAGGGAATTATCGGTTTCCAATTTGGTAAAATTCAGTGGCGGGCCATTTCAGATCGTTTCCTGGAGAGCTTTCAGGACGATGGGCCTTACCTTGTCGAGAGGCATGGCATTTCCGGTCCAGAGCTCGAACGAGAGTGCAGCCTGGCCGATGAGCATTTCTATGCCGGGCACCGTTTCAGCGCCGACTTTTTTTGCGGCGGCGAGCAACGGCGTTTCGAAGGGGTTGTAAACCATGTCGTAGACGATCTGTCCCTTGCGGATCAGTCCGGCACCTGCAGGAACGATGCTCAGCGATGCATCGGCACGGCCCTTGGTTCCTACGGGGGTCGCATTGACCAGCGCGGTGCAGGAGTCGAGAGTTCCTACGGCTGTTTCATCTCCCGAAAGCAGTCTGTCCAGCGGCACGATGGTGACCAGGTCTTTCGAGGGGCTTGACTGGAGCATCGAGAGTGCTTTTTCCGCATCCCTCACGAACAGCAGAATTTCCTGAATGGAGAAGTATCGCCTGAACGCCTCGATTGCTGCAAGGGCAGCGCCGCCCATTCCGAAAATAGCGGCTTTCGACCCCGAGATGGTTTCACCGTACTGAAGCAGGGGAGATGCGAATCCCTCGATGTCCGTATTGTGCCCCAGAAGGCGTCCTTCCCTGATGACGATGGTATTGACCGCCTGTATCGAGGATGCCTCGCCAGAAAGATCATCGAGGAAGGGAACGACGGTCTGTTTGTAGGGAATGGTGATATTGAAACCTGCGATGCCGAGCGCGGCTGCGCCTTTCAGGGCGACACCGATCCGGTCGTGGTCCGCGACGTCGAAAATGGTGTAGTAGTAGGGAAGCCTGAGGATTTCCAGTGCGGTATTGTGAATGAGTGGCGAGTAGGAATATCCGATGCCCCGGCCGAGGAGACCGAGGATTTTCTTCGCTGTCGTCATGCAGGCTTCCGGGTCTGTGTGTTATCAGGTTATGCCGAGCATGCGCCGTACGGCATCCTGCTGGTAGAGTTCCGGGAAGGTGCTCTGGAAAAGCTGCTTTTTCTCGGGATCGATCCTGAACGCGTTGCTCAGGGCTTTCAGCGTGCTGAGCTTGTCGCCCATGGCGAAATAGGACGCGGCGATCTCGAAATGTGCGTCGGCAGAGAGCGGCTGGAGCCTGAGCGAGTTCTGGAGCGCCTCGATGGAGTCGTTGATATGTCCCGCTTCCCTGAGCACCATGGCGAAATCAACCCATATCTGGGGGCTTTCCTCGTCTATTTTCAGGATTTCGCGATAGGTTTCGATAGAACTTTCGAGGTGGTCGAGGTTGTACTCGATTTCCGCTTTCAGCAGAAGAAACTCGATGCTCCCCGGTGCGGCCCGCAGGGCCTCGATGGTAGAGGAAAATGCCGCTTCGTAATCTTCGAGCGCTTCATGGCAGCAGGCGAGCGCGAACCAGGCATCAGCGAAATCGTTGTTGTTTTCGATACAGCGCCGATAGCATTCGATCGCTTCAGGATAAGACTCGAGCTCTTCGTAGGCGATACCGAGATTGTAGAGCGCGTTGACGTCGTCCGGTTCGAACTCGAGCGTCTTGAGGTAGCTTTCAGCCGCTTCTTCTATGCGCCCGGTGATGGCGAGCACGTTGGCGCGGTTGTACCATGCCGAGGTGAAATCGTCGGAAATCGCGAGGGCCATGTCGTAGCACTCGAGGGCTTCGTCATATTTTTTCAGCTTGCTCAGGACGAGCCCGTTGTTGTACCAGGCATTGATATTATAGGGATCGAGATCGATCGCCTTGTTGTAGCAGGTAAAGCTTTCCTCCAGTTTGCCCAGAAGGTCCTTGCAGTAAGCAAGTTCGTACCATGCGTCGGAAAAACCGGAATCAAGCTCCAGGGAGCGTTCGAAATGCTGCTCGGCTTCGCCGAAACGGTCAAGCCTCTGCAGGACGATCCCCCGGTAGTAATGATATTCCTTTTCGATGGAGGAATCGATCGTGATCTTTTCAAGCTCGTCGAGAGCGGCTTCGAGCTGTCCGGTATTGAAATAGGCCAGAGCGAGGTTCAGGTTCATCTCGCTGTCGGTGGGGCTGAGCAGCGCGGCTTTTCTGAACGCATCGAGGGCGTCGTCGAAAAAGCCGTTCAGGGTGAGGCTGTTGCCGAGATGGAACCAGGTTTCGGTGTTGTACGGAGCTATCTCTTCGAGCCTGTGGGCAACGGCGAGCGCTTCTATGTGGAACCCATCCTCGTTGTACTGAGCGATGCGTTCCAGAAGTTCTTCGGAGTCAAACAGAGAATCGAGTCCCCCGATATCGGGGTTTTTCCTTTCATTATCTTCAGAAAAGCTGTGATTATCGTCAAAATAATCCGGCAGGTTCATATGCAATCGTAAAGAATTTTCTTCATACACCAGTCAATCACAGTCAAATATAACAGAATTTAAACAGAAAAACATAGCAGGGGGTCAGACAGGCGGGGGGCATAGCCTGAAATGACGATAAACCGTTTCGGCGGCTTTCTTTCCGGCGACGGCTCCGAGTTCGTCGATCGGCGCTTTCGCTATGGCTTCAACCGAACCGAAATGTTCCAGGAGGCGGAAAGCGGTTTTCTCGCCGATACCCGGGATCGAGGTGAGCTGCGTTCGAATGGCATTTTTCGATTTCAGCCTGCGGTGGTAGGTGATGGCGAACCGGTGGGCTTCGTCCCGTAGGTGCTGGACCAGTTTCAGGGCGGGCGATGTTTTCGGAAGGTTGAAGGGGTCCCTGGTATGGGGCAGGAAAATTTCTTCGATCCGTTTTGCAATACCGATGACCGGAATGGAAATTCCGAGGGTGGAGAGGGCCTGGAATGCGGTATTGACCTGTCCTTTGCCTCCGTCGACAATGATCAGGTCGGGCAAGGGGAGCTCGCGGGAGAGCGAACCGCCGTAACGGCGCATGATGACCTCGTTCATGGCGGCATAATCGTCCGAACCCTCGAACGAGGTGAGCCGGAACTTTCGGTAATCGGATTTTTTCGGTTTCCCTTTTTCGAAACAGACCATGGAACTCACGTAGTCGCTTCCCTGGTGGTGCGAATTGTCGAAGCACTCGATCCGGTCGGGCACTTTCGCCAGATGCAGGAGCGTTCCGATTGCGGCCAGCCCCGGATGTTCCCGCGCAGATTCCCCCCTTTTCTGTTTCTGGATGAGGAACTCCTCGAGGTGGTGTTCAGCATTCCTGCGGCACATTTCGACAAGGTGTGCCTTGTCGCCGATTCGGGGGACCAGGATTTTCGGTGCCTTTCTTTCAAGCCTTTCCCGTCGCTGCTTGTCGGCGATGAGCGCCCTCAGGGCATCTTCGTCTTCCTCGCAAGGCGGTTCCTGCAGAAGGATTTCGTCCGGTACGCTTTCCGGTGTTTCCAGATAATAATTTTCCAGCACTTTTGCCTGGAGTTCCCCGAGTGACTCGCCCCCGGTGTTGTTCATGTAGAATCGCTGAGAGCCCAGCAGTTTTCCTTCGCGGATTTTGAAGACGATGCCGCAGGCATCATCTTCCGCGGCGGCGAGAGCGAAAACGTCGCGGTCGAACCCGTCTTCGGCAAGCACTTTCTGCCGCTCCGAATACCGTTTCAGGCTCTCGATCTGTGTTTTCAGCTCCGCGGCCTGTTCAAATTTCAGCGCGGAAGCGCATACATGCATCTCTTCGGTCAGGGTGCGGACCAGCCCGGCGGTTTTCCCTTTCAGGAGCCGGACGATCTCCTCGATCATCCGTCGGTACTCTTCCTCGCTCTGCAAGCCTTCGCAAGGGCCTTTACATTTGTGAATGTGATAGTCGAGGCAGAGCTTGAACTTTCCGGCTTCGATGTTTTCAGCGCTCAGGTGGTATTTGCAGCTTCGCACCGGAAAAATCGAGCCGACAAGGTCGAGGATCGAGCGGAGCTGGCGCGCTTCGGTATAGGGGCCGAACCATGTTGAACCGTCCCGTTTCATCTGGCGGCTCAGAAATATCCTCGGGAAGGGTTCATTGGTGATGACGAGGTAGGGATAGGTCTTGTCGTCCTTGAGGTTGACGTTGTAGCGGGGCTTCAGCTCCTTGATGAGGTTGTTTTCGAGGATAAGCGCCTCGACCTCGGAGGAGGTGATGATGACTTCGAGATCATGGATGTGGCCGACCATGACCAGCGTTTTCCCGAACAGTTGGCTGGGTGGCCTGAAATAGGACCTGACCCTGTTGCGGAGGTTTTTGGCCTTGCCTACATAGATGACCTTGCCCCTGGAGTTGCGGAACTGGTAGACGCCCGGCGAAGATGGAAGGGACGCGAGTTTTTCCCGGAGGGAACTGTTCTCTGCCGTCAGTTCCGGGTTGTCATGTCGTTCGGGCATTGGTCGTCGGTTTGCATTGCACTCTCCGCTTGATGGCAAGAGGCTGAAACAACAGGGCAGCTCTAATTATTTGTTCCGAAGCCCGATTTCTGTGTTTGTCCCGATGCATCGGGATCGAAATCCTCATCCCGACTTGTCGGGACTCCGTCCGCCTTGCACTCATGCTTCTCACGAGAATAAACTGGGGTGCCAAATACAATAAAAAAAGGAAAAGCCGCAAAAAGTTGCGGCTTTTCCTTCAGAAGAACAGCGTGTCCCGGTCAGTTTGCGAGGGTATTGTATTCGCCTTTGAGGGCAAATATACCGAACGTGATGAGGCTGAACGAGATGATGGGCATCAGTACCACGATAACGATCGACCAGAAAATCCAGTTCTCTTCAGTTGGTTTTTCCGCGATCTCCTGCATGGCACGCATGATTACCAGTGGGATGATCCCAAGTCCCATAGCTGCCCATACAAGTCCGAAAATCCTTTTTATTACAGACATGATAAATTGGTTTAAAAGGTTCTTTGTTATTCGGTGTCAAGGTTGTTCGTCTTGTTCGAAATGTAGAGCGTACCGATGACGAAGCAGATCGCTGCGATGATGATCGGGTACCAGAGACCGAAGAGCGGATCGGCCGGAGGTGCTCCCGGTGCGGGACGGGTGAACTCTACAAGACGGGTCGAGATGAGCGGTACCAGACCGCCGAACACGCCGTTACCGATGTGGTAAGGCAGCGACATCGAGGTATAGCGGATCCGTGTCGGGAAGATTTCCACAAGGAACGCCGCGATCGGGCCGTAGACCATGGTGACGAAGATAACCTGGATAAGCACGAGGCCGATCATCTTGTAGAACAGGTCTTGCGGAAGGGTAACCTCTTTCTTGGTTTCCGGTTTCAGCTTGTCTTTCGGCATGGCTGCTTTCTTTTCAGGATCGACCGGGAACTTCTTCTTGACGGTTTCCTTGTACTTGGTTCCGTCGGTGAACTCTTTCGTCGTCACGGCGGTGATCAGGGAGTCAGCACCCTTGACTTCGAACTTCTCTTTCTTTTCGGTCTTCTCGACGATCTCTTCCTTCAGTTTCAGGTTCGCTTCGCTGTACATCACGGTGTAGATCGGGCGGTAGGCGATGACGGCGACAAGCATGCCGAGCATCATGATCCATTTGCGGCCGATTTTGTCGGAAAGTGAGCCGAAGACAATGAAGAACGGTGTGCCGATAAGCAGCGCGATCGAGATGATCATGTTGCTCTGGACGAACTCGATATTACAGGCGTTCTGCAGGAAGGAGAGCGCATAGAACTGTCCGGTGTACCAGACGACACCCTGACCGGCGGTCGCGCCAAGCAGTGCCACGAGCACCATTTTCAGGTTGTCTTTTTTCTGGAAGCTTTCTGCGAGCGGATTTGCGGAGGTCTTGCCTTCTTTCTTCATCTTTGCGAAAAGCGGGGATTCCGACATTTTCATGCGGATGAAGATCGAAATTCCGACGAGGAATACGGAAAGGATGAAGGGAATACGCCATCCCCAGTCGTTGAATACTTCGATGCCAAGCGTCTGGCGGACGATAAGGATAACGCCGAGAGCGAGGAAGAGGCCGAGGGTCGCCGTGGTCTGGATGAAGCTGGTCCAGAAACCGCGCTTTCCTTCAGGCGAGTGCTCGGCGACGTACGTAGCTGCGCCGCCGTATTCACCGCCGAGCGCAAGGCCCTGCAGCAGACGGAGTGCGAAAACGATGGCCGGAGCGGCAAAGCCGATGACCTTGAATCCCGGGACGAGACCGATGGCGAAGGTCGAGCCGCCCATGATGACAAGGGTGACGAGGAAGGTGTACTTGCGGCCGATAAGGTCGCCGAGGCGCCCGAAGAAGAGCGCGCCGAAAGGCCTGATGACGAAACCCGCGGCGAATGTCGCCAGGGTGGCGAGCAGCGCGGCGGTCGGGTTGTCTTTCGGGAAGAACTGCTCGGAAATGATTTTTGCGAGCGTACCGAAAATGTAGAAGTCATACCACTCGATGAGCGTCCCGACCGAGGAAGCAGCAATAACCCGCCGGGTGCTGGTTACCTCTTCGGTCTGGGCAACGTTTGTGACATTTTGTGCCATAAATGATTGCGTTGTTTGTTTGTTATTTAAAATTCAATGAGATGTTCAGTCGAAACTGCCGGAATTTTTCCGGTTCATTTGATGAACTCGTGCTCGTTTTCCTTCACGACAAGCACCGGGCACGGGGCGCGGCGGATGACATGTTCCGCGACGCTGCCAAGAATCATGCGTTTCAGGCCGCGGCGGCCGTGGGATCCCATGATGATGATGTCGGCTTCCTTGCGCTTTGCGTAATCGAGGATGCACTCTTCGGCAAAGCCTTCGTAGATGACGTAGTCCGCCACGATGCCGGCCATTTTTTCTTCCTCGATGAGAGCCGCGAGCTTCTTTTCCTCGTCGGCACGCTCGCTTTCGAGGCCGTGCGAATAGTTGATGGTCGGGTCGTTTTCGACGACGCCCACGAGAAAGACCTCTCCTCCGGAAAGCCTTGCAAACTCGTTTGCGTATTGCAGCGACTTGCGTGACAACTCGGAGAAATCAACCGGACAAATGATTTTTTTGATGGTAATCATAGTACCGCTGTTGTGTTTTGGTTATTGATGAACAGACGTTTTAGAGTAAAAGAAAAAATAAAAACCGCACCGGGTATTTACGGCTGCCGGGGCATGCCTTGACAATACCTGGATTTCAACGCGAGATGCAGTAATGCAACAGGGCAGAACGCACTTGTCCTGCTTTGCTGTCGTGACAAAAGAATCAGCCTTCTTGCGAACGCTCTCTGTCGAAAATGTATATGCTGAAAGAATAAAAGAAGCCCGGCAGCTCTCTGCCGCCTGTGACGGAAGAGCACAGGCTACGGGATGGCTTCACACAATATCGTAAAAAAATCCCGATGTATCAATTGTTAAATAGTAATCGGGAGCAGTTTTTTTGAGAAAAAACACTGCATGAACTTACGTGTAATATAAATAAAAAAGCCGCAGTCGCCCGCGGCTTTTTTATCAGCCTTCAGAAAGCTTAGAACGTCATGGTTGCCCAGAGTTCCGCGCGAACCAGGTCGTTGTGAGTGGCTGCTGCACTGCCAATTTCCCGTCCGCTGGTACGAACACGCACGACAGGGGTCAGGCTGAATGTGCCGAGTGCGGATTCGGTGATACCGATCTTGTACTGGGCCCAGACGAAGACGTTGTCGTAGGTGGTTTCTGCGGACAGGTTGGAAGATTTGTCGGTCGTCCTGTTGTAATCGACCCATGCCATGAACGGTCCATGCTCGACTTTTGCCCTCAGCAGATAACCATGGTAGTCAACATGTGTTGCAGTTGGAGTATATGTAGTATAACCATCTTCAACAGTTGTAGTTGCTGGGTTGTCTGCAGGATATCCAATATTTCCATAACCTATTGGGTCAACCGTATCTTTTTTCAGGTAACTACCCTTGTCATCCTTGCAAACGGTATAGAACCCGCTCAGCCCGAACTTCGTTTTGCCCGAAGGAATGGTGAGGTTGGCGCCGAAGGTGTTGCTGGAGACGTTCTGGTAGCTTGCGCCGTTCGCATCGGTAAGGACGATGAGCGCCTGCGGTTCGAAAACGGCTTTTCCGAGATTGACTTTGTAGGAAAGGTGCAGGGCGTAACCGTCGTTGAAGAAGCCGTCAGCCAGTGCCGGAGTATCCTCTGTTGTCGAGTGGTTGTCGAGGACGACAAAGGTTGCGTTCAGTTCGCCCTCACCGAGCTTGGTGCCGTAGTTTAACGCATAGATACGGTCGAAGTTCCACTGGAAGACGGGGACGTCGACAGCGTAGATGCCGCCGGGGCTGAATGAGGTCGGGACCGGATAGAGGGCGAGGTCGAAAATCGGGTTGTTGAAGCTGTTGAGCGGAAGGCGGCCCATCATGTAGTGGCTGTCCTTCATCATGCGTCCAAGGATGAAGTTTGAGACCTCGAGCTGGAAGTGCTCGGTGTTGTTGTTTGCAACGGTAGACCACCCCGGAGTACCGGAAATGTCTTCGTTCGCGATCATCGTCTTGAAGAAGTAGCCGTTGCCGAGGTCGGCTGATGCCTTCAGGCGGACACGCCACTGCCATTTCAGTCCATCGCCAGGATCATTGCTGGGATCAATGGCCTTCCATTCGCCTCTTGCCCTGATGCTGGCGTCGCCGCCGATTTTCAGCTCGGCGTGTGCCGGGGATGCGAACGACAGTGCTGCGAACATCGCAGCAAGCGACAGCATTCTTTTTTTCATGTGATTTCTCCGTTTGGTTGGTTGTGTGTGTGTTTTCTCAACAAAAAATTACCTGCCTGCTCAAAAAGGCCGCACCTTGCACCGGTCTGAAATGACCCGATGGTGATATTTCTAGTAGACGGTAAAAAAAACAGCGGAAAAGCTTGCTGTTTATGTTTATAATGCCGGATTGGAACTGCCTGTCAGCATTATAACTATATCCTCATATAATAACAGTTTCGGCGCTTGTTTGCAAATAATTGTTAACTTTTTGCCGTTGCTGTTGTAATAAAAAGAGAACATGATTTTAAAAACTCGTATAATATACGGCGTAATTCGGTAAAAACAAGAGCCGGAATGGATTGGGAAATCAGTTATTTCGGTTGAAACAGTAAAAAAAACAGAACAAGTAGCGTCTGATCGTGGCAAAAGTTAATTTACGGGTAAGCGCCCTGTGCATCAGGGACGGACATGTCCTGCTCATTGAACATAAAAGCTTCGCGCCGGAAGACCCGGAGCTGCCGTCAAGCTACTGGATCCTTCCCGGCGGTGTAGTCGAGCGGGGGGAAACACTCGACCAGGCGCTGAAACGCGAAATGATGGAAGAGACCGGCCTTGAATGCATGGTCGGCAGTCTGCTCTTCATCAAGGAGCTGCTCTATCCCTATCCAGGTTTCCAGGGCCAGGGGAGCCTGCATCATTCCGTTTCGCTCGGGTTCAACTGCACGGTTACCGGCGGGGAGCTCAGGACGGGCAGGGACCCGGAATTCCCGGATGACCGCCAGGTGATCATCAGGACCGCCTGGCTCCCTATCGCCGAACTCGACCGGTACTATCTCTATCCGCCGTTCCTGGCCGGCTATGTTCGTGGAAAGCGTGATGGAGATTTCGGCAACGCCGTTCCCGAGTTCTTCGATTCGCTCGCCTGATTCCGCAGCGTTTCGGCAGGCAGGGCAGCGTACTGTTTTCCGGGATCATTGCTGTTAACCCTTCGGTTGACATTTCACTTCCGAGTTGTAAAAAACTATGTGTCCCTGTCATGCTGCTTTTTATCATTCTGAGCGACAGCGAAGAATCCATGAAGGGCTGAGCCGGGGGATGGATGCTTCACTTCATTTCATGTCGTTCAGCATGACGGACCGGGACGTCTTGTTGAGTAGAGTGAAAACTCATGATGTTCTTGTTTTAGAGAAAGATGGATCCTTCACTCCGCTTAGCTTCGCTCAGGATGACACCTCTGTTTCAGAACAATTTCAGCGATCTTCTCTTGCTGACTTATTTTGTCATTCTGAGCAAAGCGAAGAATCCATGAAGGGCTGAGCCGGGGAAAGGATGCTTCACTTCAGTTTCATTGCGGTCAGCAGGATGTATCGGGCGCGAGGAGGGTCTGCAGCACAGCCATCCGGACGGCGACACCGTTCGTGACCTGTTCGAGCAGCATGCTCTGCGAATATCCGGGCGGCTGGATCCGGTCCGCGACATGGTTCGAAATTTCAATTTCGCGGTTGATCGGGCCAGGATGGAGCACGAGCAGGTGTTTTCTGACCCGGTCGAGTTTTTCGTCGGTCAGCCCGTAATAGAACGAGTACTCTTCGAGCGACGGAAGGTAGCCCCCGGTTGCCCGTTCGAGCTGGAGGCGCAGGACGATCGCCGTATCGGCCCACCTGATGGCCTCGTCGAGGTCGGTGAAGAGCGTGATGCCGAGCTTCGCGGCATCGGGCGGCATGAGGGTGACCGGGCTGCAGATACCGACGGAGGCCCCGGCACTGAGCAGTCCGTAGATGTTGGACCGGGCGACCCTGCTGTGCAGGACATCGCCGATGATGATGACCCTGAGGTTTTCGAGCTTGCCGAAATATTCACGGAGGGTGAACATGTCGAGCAGCGCCTGGGTGGGATGTTCGTGGGATCCGTCTCCGGCGTTGATGACGCTTTTGCCGGTGATGCCCGTGATCAGGTCCGCGGCGCCCGAAGAGGGGTGGCGCAGTACGAATGCGTCTACCTTCATCGCTTCGAGGTTCCGGATCGTGTCGATCAGGGTTTCTCCCTTGCTGACGCTGCTGCTTGAAGCGGTGAAGCTGAGCGTACCGGCTCCGAGGTGACGGGAGGCAAGTTCAAAGGAAAATCTCGTGCGTGTCGAATTTTCGAAAAAACAGAGTGCGATGCGTTTGTTCAGGAGCGTGTGCTCGAAAGAGGGGTTTTCGGTCACCAGCTTTTTCTTGAACCCTGCCGCCATGTCGAGGAGTCCGGTGATCCGGCCTGCAGGAACATTGCATAATCCAGTGAGATGCTTCAAATCCGGGATTTTTTTGCGCTTTGATAAGACAGTTTGCATCCTGAAAAGGTACGAAAAAAAGATAATGAAAATCCATGGCAACCTCAGGCCGGATTTTGAGATTCGCCGCCGGTTCGGTTTCTTTGGTAACGGTGCCGTTTTCCAGCGGAAGCATGCCGATAACGAAGGTAATCCGGGAATGGCAATAAAGGAATAAAGCGGAAAGGGAACATGCATGAAATGAGCATAGCGCTTTCGATTGTCGAGGCGGTGGGATCGAGGGCTGACGCTGAAGGCGCTTCCAGGGTTTCCTCGATCGAACTTGTTGTCGGGAAGCTTTCGGGCATAGAACCTGAATCGCTGAGGTTCTGTTTTTCGGCGGCGTCGAAAGGAACGGTCGCCGAAGATGCCGAACTGTCGATCGAGGTGCGTGAAGGGACCGGCAGGTGCATGGAGTGCACAAAAGAATTTCCCGTTTCGTTTTATTTTGCGGAATGCCCCGGATGCGGCTCGTTGCGGGTCTCCATTCTGTCGGGCGAGGAGTTCCTGATTCAATCAATGACCATAGAAGAAGAGGGGGATTAACAGTATGTGCGATACCTGCGGGTGTTCATCTGAAAGCGGCGCGGTGCTCCGCAAGCCGGGTAATGCCGGATACCATGTCCATATAGGCGACGAGGGTCATGCGCACGGGCACGAGGATCACAGCCATGACGATCACGGTCATGAACATGAACATGATCATCGTCACGATCATGCACACGATCACGGCCATGACGCCCACCATCACCATTCCCATGACGAAGGCAGCCGTAAAATCGTCATGGAACAGGATGTGCTCCTGAAAAACAACCTGCTTGCCGAAAGGAACCGCGGCTATTTCGAGGCAAGGAACATCGTCGCCCTGAATTTCCTCAGCTCGCCGGGTTCGGGAAAAACGTCGCTGCTCGAAAAAACCATTCCGCTGCTTCTCGGCGATTTCCCGGTCGCCGTCATCGAGGGCGACCAGCAGACCACGAACGACGCGGACCGGATCCACGCCCTCGGGGTTCCCGTCATCCAGGTCAACACGGGTTCGGGGTGCCATCTCGACGCGCTCATGGTCAACCGGGCATTGAAGGAAATGGAGCTGAAGGACAACTCCCTGCTCTGCATCGAGAATGTCGGCAACCTGGTCTGCCCGGCTATGTTCGACCTCGGTGAAGCGAAGAAAATCGTGGTCATCAGCACCACCGAAGGCGACGACAAGCCGCTGAAATACCCGGCGATGTTCCATGAGGCCGATATCTGCGTCCTCAACAAGACGGACCTCCTGCCCTATGTCGATTTCAGCGCTTCGCGGTGCCGCGAAAACGCGATGCGGGTCAACCACCATCTCGAGTGGTTCGAAGTTTCGGTGAAAACCGGAGAAGGCATCGAAGCATTGACCGGACGCATCAGGCAAATGGTCAAAGACCGCTGAGCCAGGTGGAGAGCGGTCCCGGCAAAAGAAGGCGCTTCGAAGTCAACGGCATTGTCCAGGGTGTGGGCTTCCGTCCCTTCGTGTACCGTCTCGCCGTCGGGCTCGGATTGAAGGGATTTATCAGGAACACCGCTTCGGGGGTGCTGATCGAAGTACAGGGCCCAACAGAAACCATCGACGATTTTTCGATGCGGCTTCGAACCGAAGGGCCTCCGCTGTCGAGAATAGAGACGATTTCCGACACCGTCCTGCCCCCGGGAGAGGAGCAGGATTTCTCCATAGGCGCCTCAGGCCCCGGAGCGGAGATCGAGACCCTCATACCTCCCGATATCGCACTCTGCGGCGACTGCCGGCGCGAACTTTTCGACCCAACCGACCGCCGTTACCGATACCCGTTCATCAACTGCACGAACTGCGGCCCAAGGTACACCATCGTCGGGCGGCTTCCATACGATCGCCCCTTCACGTCGATGCACGGCTTCGCGATGTGCCCGGCGTGCGAGCGGGAGTACCACGATCCACTCGACCGCCGCTTCCACGCCCAGCCGAACGCATGTCCCGTGTGCGGTCCTGCAGCCCTGCTCTGCGATGCAACCGGAGAAAAGGTCAATGTTCCGGATGCCGTTGCCGCAGCGGCGGCAATGCTGCATGAAGGAAAGATCCTTGCATTGAAGGGTGTCGGCGGGTTCCATCTCGCCGTTGACGCCGCGAACGACGCTGCCGTCAGGCGGCTCAGGGAGCGAAAGGGGCGCGAGGCAAAACCGTTTGCCGTGATGATGGGTGACCTCGAAACCGTTTCGAAATTATGCGAGCTTTCTGCGCTTGAATCGGAAGCGCTGACGTCTCCGGAAGCACCGATCGTGCTGCTGCGCCGTAAGGACACAGGAGGCCTGTCGCCGGAAGTCGCACCGGGCAATGACCGGCTGGGTGTGATGCTTCCCTATTCACCGCTTCATGCGCTGCTTTCTGCCGATGCCCCTGAGGTGCTCGTCATGACCAGCGCGAATTTCAGCGAGGAGCCAATCGTGAGCGACAACGGGGAAGTGTTTTCGCGGCTTTCCGGCATCGCGGATGCGTTTCTGGTTCACGACCGCCCGATATACCGGAAATGCGACGATTCGGTCGCCGTCGAGCTTTCCGGGAAGCTCCGACAGATCAGGAGAAGCAGGGGATTTGTGCCGGTCCCTGTCTTTCTCCGGGATGGCGGCCCTGTCGTGCTCGGGACGGGTGGAGAGCTGAAGAACACCTTCGCCCTGCTGAAGGGGACCCATGCGCTCCTCAGCCAGCATATCGGCGACATGAAGAATTACGAGGCGCTGAAGCATTTCGAGCACACCACGGAACATCTGCAGCACCTGTTTCAGGTCCGGCCGGAGCTGATCGTACACGATCTCCATCCAGGGCACATGACCACCAGGTGGGCCATGGAGCAGGAGGTGCCCCTGCTTGCGGTGCAGCACCATCATGCCCATCTCGCTTCATGCCTTGCGGAGAACAGGGAGGATGGGCCTGCGATCGGGCTCATGCTCGACGGCACCGGTTACGGCACCGATGGAACGATCTGGGGTGGAGAGGTGCTGATTGGCGACGAGAACGGCGCCGAGCGGTTCGCCTGTTTCGAACCGATGCCCATCGCCGGAGGGGAGACGGCGATCATGCAGCCGTGGCGGCTCGCACTCGGCTATCTCCGGCGGTGCCGTCCCGATCTGCCTTCGCTTCCCTTCATGGATGGCAGGCCGGTCGGGCCGGTTCTCGAACTTCTGCAAAGGGGAACTCATGTTTACGAAACGTCCAGCTGCGGAAGGCTTTTCGACGCCGTGGCGGCGCTTTCAGGCCTCAGGGGGGAGATCAGCTTCGAAGGACAGGCGGCCATCGAGCTGATGCATGCCGCAGGAGGTTCGGCCGGAACCGAGGCTTTCCCTCACGGCCTCAGGAAGGAAAACGGTCGATGGCTGATGCTGGTCTCTTCGATTTTCGGTGCTGCAGCAGAGTCGGTGCTTCTCGGAATGACTGTAAGGGAAATCAGCAGGATGTTCCACCGCTCCCTGGTCAACCTGTTCCTCGACATTACCGCAAAAGCTTCCGAAGCCTCTGGCCTGAAGACCGTTGCGCTCAGCGGCGGGGTCTTCCAGAACGCGTTGCTTTTCGAAACACTTGCCGGAGAGCTTGAGCGCGTCGGGTACCGGGTCCTCTCCCATTCGCTTGTCCCGTCGAACGACGGCGGACTCTCGCTTGGCCAGGCAGTCATCGGGAGGAGTTTCCTTGCCGGGCGCTACATCGGCGTGTGCTGACCTCATTTTCCATGAAAAACCGGGAAATTCTGTTTAGTTGCGCTTGCGGCCCCATTGCATTATCTTTTTGTTTCTTTTCACGAAGGAAGAGCACCTTTCACCATCCAACTGCGAACCATGTGCCTGGCAATACCCGGAAAGCTTCTTGAGATATCGCTGGAAAACGGCCTGAAAATGGGTGTCGTCGATGTGAACGGCACGAAGACACGGGCATGCCTCGAATATGTGCCCGAAATCCGGGAAGGACAGTACACTATCGTGCATGCCGGTTTCGCGCTCAAGGTCATCGACGAGGAGGAGGCTGCCGAGAGCCTGAAACTCTGGCAGGAACTGATCGACAGCGGTGCTTTCGATCACGACGGCGAAATGCCCTATTCCGCAGCGACATAAGCCAGGCAATGAAATACATAGACGAGTTCCGCGACCCTCAGCTTGCCCGCCAGCTTCTGCAGGAGATTTCCCGCAAAACGACACGGCACTGGACCATCATGGAGATCTGCGGAGGGCAGACCCACTCCATCATGCGCAACGGCATCGACCAGCTCCTTCCCGAAGGGATAGAGTTGGTGCACGGCCCAGGCTGTCCTGTCTGCGTCACGCCGCTCGAATCCATCGAGCGCGCCCTTGCCATCGCTTCGCAGGAGAATGTTATTTTTTCAAGTTTCGGCGATATGCTCCGCGTCCCGGGCAGCTCGAAGGATTTGTTCATGGTGCGCAGCGAAGGCGGAGATGTCCGTATCGTCTATTCGCCGCTCGATGCGCTGCAGATCGCCAGGGAGAATCCTTCCAAAGAGGTGGTGTTCTTTGCCGTCGGTTTCGAAACGACGGCCCCGGCCAATGCCATGGCGGTCTACCAGGCAGCCCGTGAAGGCATGGCGAATTTCAGCGTCCTCGTCAGCCAGGTGCTGGTGCCACCGGCGATGCGGGCGATCCTTTCCGCGCCGGGGAACCGCGTCCAGGGGTTCCTTGCCGCCGGACACGTCTGTGCGGTTATGGGCTACAGCGAGTACGAACCGATCGCCGCCGAATTCGGCGTGCCGATCGTGCCCACCGGCTTCGAACCGCTCGACCTGCTTGCAGGCATCCTGAAGACCGTGGAAATGCTCGAAGCCGGAACACCCGGCGTTGCGAACCGGTATGGACGGGTGGTGCAGAGGGAAGGTAACCCGGCCGCGCAGGAGGTTATCAGGAAGGTTTTTGAAGTGGTGGACAGGCAGTGGCGGGGTATCGGCATGATTCCCATGAGCGGGCTCGGCCTGAGCAGAGAGTATGACCGGTTCAACGCCGAAAAAAAATTCGGGGTTTCCCATATCGTCGCTTCCGAATCGCCGCTCTGCATGAGCGGAAGCGTTCTGCAGGGCAAGCTCAAGCCTGACGAATGCCCGGCTTTCGGCCGCGAGTGCACACCGCTGCATCCGCTCGGCGCCACCATGGTCTCCTCCGAAGGAGCGTGCGCAGCCTATTACAACTATCACCGAAACGTTTCATTCCCATGAGCATCGCACCGGCTTGCCCCCTCCCGATACAGCAGCATGAAACCGTCCAGATGGCCCACGGCGCTGGGGGTCGCCTTTCACAGGCCCTGATGCAGCGGATTTTCATGCCCCATCTGTCGAACGCCTTTCTCGACCAGCTCGACGACCAGGCGAAATTCGACATACCCGCGGGAAGAGCGGCATTTACCACCGATACCTATGTCGTCAGCCCGGTTTTTTTCCCTGGAGGCAACATCGGGGAGCTTGCCGTCAACGGAACGGTCAACGATCTCGCCGTGGGAGGCGCCCGTCCGCTCTACCTCAGCGCAGGGTTCGTGCTCGAGGAAGGCTTGCCGCTGCAGGAGCTTGAAATCATTGTCAGGAGCATGGCCGAAGCTGCAAGGAAAGCCGGGGTGTTGATCGTGACCGGCGACACGAAGGTGGTCGGCAGAGGGCAGTGCGACAAGCTGTTTATCAACACGTCCGGCATCGGCATTGTCAGAAAGGATGTGTCGGTATCCTGCCGCAATCTCCGGCACGGTGACAGTATCATTCTTTCCGGGAGCGTCGGCGACCACGGCATGGCCATCATGACCACCCGCGAAGGGCTTTCCTTCCAGTCGGGCATAACGAGCGACAGCGCTCCGCTGAACGCCATGATCGAAGCGGTGCTCGAAGCGGTGCCGACGGTCCATGCCATGAGGGACCCGACCAGGGGAGGTGTAGCCGCCACCCTGAATGAACTTGCGGTTTCCTCGTACGCAGGCATCGAGATCCATGAAGGTACGGTCCCCGTGCGGGACGATGTGCGCGGGGCGTGCGAACTGCTCGGCATCGATCCGTTCCACGTAGCCAATGAGGGGAAGCTGGTGCTCTCCGTCGCCGCGGCGGATGCTCCGAAAGTGCTCGAGGTCATGCGGGCATTCGATTGCGGACGGGAAGCCGCCGTCATCGGTTCGGTGGTCGCCGACCATCCCGGCATGGTGGTGATGCGCACCGCGTTCGGGAGCAGGCGGGTTATCGACCTGCCTCTGGGGGAGCAGTTGCCCCGAATCTGCTGAATTATTCGGGCAGCTCTCTGCATCCGTTCCGAAACCCGATTACTCGGATTGTCCCGACAAGTCGGGATCGAAATCCTGTCTTATTCCTGTCATTCTGCCTTTCTTTTGTCATTCTGAGCAAAGCGAAGAATCCATAACAGGCATCGTCCAGCAATGGGTGTTTCACTTCATCACATTGCGGTTCAGCATGACGGAACGTGATGTCATTACATTCAGCGCGACGAATCCGGATGTTTTTGTTTTACACAAAAATGGATCCTTCACTCCGCGATGCTTCGTTCAGGATGACACCGGTGTTTCAGCACAAACTCCCTGCACCAGTCACACCGCCTTTTTCTTTTATTCTGCCTTCTATCTGTCATTCGATCTTTTTCTTGTCATTCTGAGCGACAGCGAAGAATCCATCAAGGGCGAAGCCGGGGAATGGATGCTTCACTTCATTCTATGTCGTTCAGCATGACGGATCCATACCTCTTGTTGAGTAGAGTGAAAACTCAGGATGCTCTTGTTTTGGAGAAAAATGGAGCCTTCACTCCGCGATACTTCGTTCAGGATGACACCGGTGTTTCAGCACATGCTCCCTGTACTTGACATCCTGTCTTTTACCGGTCATATAGTCTTTCCCTGTCACTCTGCCTTTTTTTGTCATTCTGAGCAAAGCGAAGAATCCATAACGGGTAACGTCCTGTAATGGGTGTTTCACTTTATAACATTGCGGTTCAGCATGACGGAACGGGATATCATGCCGAGCCCCCATGTATTCTTGCACCATGCCATCAGGCTTAACCCGACAATACCCGGAAGTGCCCACATGGTCCGGTATTTCGATGCCCGTTAATGTCATGAAATTTGCCAACCATATATCACAAATACTATATTCGTTGTTTTGAAACGTTCGACTTTGTGCCGATTTTGATAACCTTGTCGGAGCCGTTGCTGTTTATCTTGTTTTGAAATAACAAAAAGACAAGAAAAGCACGCAGCCTTTCCCCCGGTATAAAAAACGGTAACAGGATTATCGGTTGACACACCACTCCCTTTACTTCAGCTGCGAATTTTCCGGATAGTTGTATCGGGTATTAATTATTTGAAGGATCATTTGCAGTGAAAAAAATTCTCGTTACCGGAGCGACCGGTTTTATCGGTTCCCGTCTTGTCCGGAAACTTGTCGGATCGAACGATCAGATATTTCTCCTTGTCAGAAAAACTTCCGATCTGTCGGTCATTTCTTACCTGCTTGACAGGGTCCAGCTCGTTTATGGCGACGTCACCGACCCGGCATCAGTTCAAAGCGCCATGAATGGCATTGATATTGTCTATCATTCGGCCGGTCTTACATACATGGGTGACAGCGACAGTAAAAAGGATGTGCTTTACCGGATCAATGTCCTTGGTACCCGAAATATCATGCAGGCAGCCCTGGAAGCAGGCGTGAAGCGGGTGCTCCATGTAAGCTCGATTTCTGCCGTCGGAATAGCTCGAGGTAAAAAAAATCCGGTCGATGAGAATGTACAATGGAATTTCGATTCTATCCAGCTCGAGTATGCACGCACAAAGCATCTCGGCGAACTCGAAGTGACGGAAGCGGTAAAGAAAGGGCTTGACTGTGTCATCGTCAATCCGGCTTTCGTATTCGGGGCTGGTGACCTCAATTTCAATGCCGGGCGCCTGATCCTCGATGTCTATAAACGGAGCCTTCCCTTTTATCCGCTTGGCGGGGTCTGCGTGATCGATGTGGATATCGTGGCGGAAACGATGATACAGGCCATGGAAAAAGGCAGAACGGGCGAGCGTTATATCATCGGTGGTGAAAATGTTTCCTACAAACAGCTTGTCGATACCATTTCCAGAGTCACCGGCGCGCCGAAAGTGATGTTGCCGCTGCCGTTCTGGCTTGGAAAGATCTTCAAATCCATTCTCGATCGTTACAAAGTAAGGAACCGGATATCGAAACTGTTCAATCTTTCCATGTTCAGGGTCGCTTCGGAATTCCTCTATTTCGATTCATCGAAAGCGTTGCGTGAACTGAACATGAGGCAGGAGCCCCATGAGCAGAGTATCCGGAGTGCTTATGAATGGTATCGGGAAAAGAAGATGCTGAACTGATGGTCAGGATGAATTTCTGACTGCACGATTGAAAGCTATTCCTGTTTACCGCTCCGGGTTGTGTTCGCTAATCCTTGTACCGTTTCACAATTTCTTTTTCAGGATACAGCGTTTTCTCTCTGATATTCAATGGATTATCCGATTTGTAAGAGGGATCTGCATAACAGGAACAATCAGGATTGCTTTCTGCATGTTCTCCGGCTTCAAGCTCATTCTTTGTTTTGCGAATGTTTTCAAGGATAAACCTTATAAGATAGCATAAGGCACTTTCGAGCTTCCGCTCATACTCATCTTCCTCAATTTCCTCCGATTCCGGCGCAAAGCCGGCATTCATTTTTTTAAACAGAGCTTCTGCAGCTTCCACATACTTCTCTTCTCTCATGTGTCCCGTTTATTACTGAGGGGATAATTGCGTCTTTACTTGCAGGCAGAACTGCACTACAGATTCGTGCGTCAGCCTGTCGATAGATTGCTCCGCACTGTAATGAATATGATGAAAATTATAAAAATTATGTAACTTTGGTAATAATTGGCATGCGCTTAATTGGCGAGTATTGCCAGCGGATGAGTTCTTCGGATTTCCTTCGCTGGGTGTGTGTGGCCAATTCCTTCAATATTTCAGCGCAAGCAGGTTTTCTGAATTTTTTATCGAATCAATTTGACCATAGGGGAGGTAACATGATTTTTCATGAAAGCATGGTAATTCCATCACTCTATACCGGCGAGGAACAGCTCGTTCTTGAGCGCTGGTTTCAGAAGGCATCTGCCGGAGAGGACAAAAAAAACCTCGAAGAATCCTCGAAGGTTGCGGAGATTGTACTTGCCACCATACAGGGCAAGTTGCCCAAAGGTTTGTCAATCAGTGAAGATGGCTCAGCAATCGCGGGACGTAAAACATGGCAGCTGACTGTCCGCATGAGGTCGGATGTCATTTATCCTGTTCACCTGCTTGCAATTGACTGGGAGGATAAACAGCAGGGAATATCCTGGCCGGAAGTCTATTATTGGACCTATCTTCCCGGATATGATGTTTATGTCGTCACTATCTCAATGGATTCCGGCGAGTTCTACGGTTATGCAGACCTGGCGATCGGCTTTTTCCGTTTCGAGGACGTTGCTTTTATGGCACAAAAGGCTTCCGAAGTTGTTCGGGCATGGTGGAAATACCTGCACCAGGGGATGCATAAGCCGGTATGGAAGGCTTTTGTGAAACCGGGACTGATCAACTCGGAGATGGCATATCGGATGCGTGAAGAAGAGTGGGATATCGTCGGAAGCCATGACAAGGTTATCCTCTGAAAGTCCTTTAAGCAGCTGAAGCTTTCCGTTACCGTAACCAACGATCATTCGGCTTCCGCTTCTCAGCTCCGGAAAATCTGAATGAAAAAACTATTGTCTGGTAATTGTTTACGGTAACGGGCCTTCTTTCAGAAAGGGATCAATAATTTTTTCAGTACCGAAAAGGACTGATGCACAAGAAGGTTGCCGTAGCCCATCGAGACCGCTAATTCTCCAAGCATCAGGGCGCTTGGGGATATATTGGAGCAGAGAGTGACCGTTCTCCATTCCGGAGCGAACTTGTTTTTGAAGCGGAAGAGCGATTCGTGGTCATAGGCATATCTGCTTTTTGCAGCGAATGAGAGCATCAGTTTTTCTAAAGAATCAGGATCGGATGTCCTGATTTCGTCATGAAAGATGAACGGGACTTCGCCGAGGCTCCATTCGTGCATGCCCTCGTTTTCGAGTATCATGAAAATTCCTGCGACAAGGGACTCCATAATGTCGCCGGGTGCGTTTTTATGACGAAGGATAAGCTCAGTATGCATTTCATTCCGTCCTCTTCCTGAAAGGGTCATCGCTGCAAGCCAATTCCCTTCGAAATTCCTGAATACAAAGAGTCGGCAAGCTGGATCAGGTTCGTCCCTGAAAAGGTTCATAAGCTGTGGTTTATCAGCATGTCGTGTCTGTTTCCGGAATGCATCGAGCATATTGAGATTGACTTCGTTCGGGACAAGTTCCTCCGTATATCCCTGTTTTTTTCCCCTTGAAAGAGAGCTTGCGACTGTTTTTCTTTTCAGATGAGGTTTTTTCAGATCGAGAACAGCTTCTGCGCCCGTTCTCAGGCATCCGCATTTCATTTCATGGAAAAATCGGGCCATGGAAGGCGGACATCCTCTCAGAACAAATCCTTCCGGGTAGGTCTTTAAAAGGTCCTCATAAAGGATCTGCAATGAGAAATGATGGGGGATATCTGCCACACTGATCCAGCGAATCCGGGATAACGGCAGCGTTACGCCTCTGTAGAGAGGCCTTATTCCATCAATTCTTCTCCAGCTCAGTGGCAGCAGTTCCTGCATTGGTTTCCGGGATGCGTTATCTCATTTTTAAATAACGCCAAGATTATGTTACCTGAAGATTACTTGATGTGACTTCCTTCTGAATTTCTGTTATCCATTCTGTTTGACAGCTTGAACACCGGCAAGGATGGAAACCTGGCGGAACATGAACGAATGATGTTATTTGTTTCTCTTACTCATTAATTGGCCGCCTGTTTCCTTCAAGGCTTCCGCCCCTTTCAATATAAGAGCTCCAGTGTCGAAAATTCCAAGACCTACTACCGCGATCCCTGCAAGCCCGTGGATAAGCGGAGGGGCAATTGGCGCTATCGGAGCAATCAGGGCAGCACCTCCGGCAGCTCCAGCTGCGTTTTTAATCATGTTTGCGGATTCTGAATGTATCATGTTGCGCCGATTTGATGTTGATGAGGACGTCTCGAATTCGTTATGAAATATCTTCACATTTTCCTTACCGATACCTTTTACACGGGTTCCGGAAGGGTCAATTGAGTTTTGCTGTATTTCCCAACTGACCTTCCCGGGAATATCTGCTGTACTCTTCCCCTGCGGTAAAGCCGGCAATAAAGATATTTTCAGCAAACTCTTCAAGCGTCATGCCCAAATCTATGGTCTGCCCAAGGTACCTGTCGAGTTTTTGAGGTTTCATGTGTCGGCCTACCTTCCGGAGGTATGAGATCCATGCAATTCTGATTGTCTGCAGCCACAGAGTTTTTGACATAAGGAGAAAAGGATTGTTAGGCAGTTTTCTTCCTGTTCGTATGAAATTTGGCAGAACTCAGGAACATGTGCGTTTCCAGTAGATTATCAAAATGAAATGCTCTGTGAGGTGAGAGATGCAAGATTTATCAGTTAAGCCTGCTTTCGAGATCAGAACCTGCCGCAACCTGGTTTCTGCTGAATTTTTCTCCAGCAATGAAACCGGCGATAAACACACTTTCTGCGAATTCCTCCAGCGTAATTCCCGGTTCGATGGTCTGCATCAGATATGTTTCCATGCTTTTGGCCTGTATGATGCTGTTCATCCTGTCGATATAGCATGACCATGCTTTCCTGACAGCCTCCACCCACAATATGTCTGCCATAGTATTCCTCGGTTATTTTTTTCAGACCCTTTCGACAGTCATGATACAAGCTGAACATGAATGCTGCATGGTCTGGCAGGGAAGCCTGCCGGAAGCATTTCTCCGCCCGATGAATCGGATTCTTAAGTCAATATTTCGTCAGGCTGATAAGCATCGGAAACGTAAGAATGCCGATAATTGCCGGTATTATTTTTGCTGTGAGCAGCTAACTCATTAAAATATTTACCATTGTTCTCTTCACGCCATGATGGTCCGGGGCCGTGTTTTGTATAATAATTATAATATTTATAATAAAATTACCATAATTTTTGTAACTTGCAATCGGCCGCATGCATGGGTATTTCTTGAACCACGAGCTTTTTCTGGCGGCAGGGGACTGGTCAATATTTCAAAACAGAGTCGCTTCTTATGCCCTTCGTTACACACAAAAGCCATACGGGCCTGACAAAAACCGGTCTTTTTTCAGATAAGCGACAGGCCTGTCAACATGCGTCATCAGGTATCCTGAAGCCATCTGAAGAAAAATCAGAATGCCGGGAAATTTCCGAAAAGAGGGCGGGTACCGACAATTGCGGGTTGAAATTTGCGGATGTCGTATCGGAAAATATTCGTCCTGAAAGCCGTTGCGGGTTTGCAACCGGCACAGATCATGAATTTGCAATCCAAGTCGTTGATTGACATGACAATATCACAATCAAAACTGCTCTATAAGAAGCTCAAGGTCGATGTGAAATTCCGTGAGGTAATTCTTGCAGCGGAAACCATGGCTGAATGCATGGAACTTGTTGCCGCACATGGTCTGGATTGTACAAAAGACGAGATAAAAACCGTGATCGAAATCTTTTCCGAACATGAATCCGAGAAGATCTGCAACGGTTTCAGCCTGTGGGGAAACAGGATAAGCGGTTAATCAGGCGAAGAGTGCAAGGATGTTTATGAGTAGTGAAACCATCAGAGTTCGAGAGTCGGAGCCGTCTTCCCTGAACACCTGCCGCTCGACACCCGATTGTTCCGGAGAAAAAAAATCCGTGAAAAAATGGCTACTTGTTCAACCAAAAAGTTCAACAAGCATGATGGTCGATTCCGGAAGTGTCAGTATGCCGCTGAACCTCATCATGGTGGCGACACTCGCCGGAAGGCTCTTTGACGTTACCCTCGTCGATGAACGTGTCGGTGATCCCATCCCCGAAGATTTTTCTGAATTTGATGTGATTGCCATCACCTCCCGTACATTGAATGCCGGTATGGCTTATGAAATAGGTGACAGGGCGCTTGCCCAGAAGAAGATTGTGCTGCTTGGCGGAGTGCATCCCACCATGATGCACGAAGAAGCATCGCAGCATTGCACAAGTGTCGTCTATGGAGAGGTGGAATCGGTCTGGGATGAACTGGAAACCGACATCCTTCATGACCAAGTGAAACGTGTTTATCGCGCAACAGAGCTCCGATCCATGACCTCGATGCGCTCTCCGGATTTCGGTTATGCCTTTAAGTCCAGAAATGCAGGGAAATACAGCTCCAGAATACCGATTCTTGCAACGAAAGGATGTCCCGTCGGTTGCAATTTCTGCACGACACCCACGGTTTACGGTAAAAGTTACCGTTATCGCGAGATCGGTCTGGTGCTCGATGAAATGCGGCATCACCAGGACCGCCTGGGCCGGAAGAAGGTGAATTTTTCTTTCATGGATGACAACATCAGTTTCAGGCCGCAATACTTTACCGAGCTTCTCGGTGCGATGGAGAAACTGGGTGTCCGGTGGAATGCCAATATCTCGATGAATTTCCTTCATAAACCGGAAGTTGCCGAAATAGCAGGCCGATCCGGATGCGACCTTATGAGCATCGGCTTCGAATCGCTCAACCCCGATGTCCTGAAAACCGTGAACAAGGGGGCCAACCGCCTGAATAACTATTCAACCGTCGTCAGTAACCTCCACCGGAACGGTATCGCGATCCAGGGATATTTCATGTTCGGTTTCGATGACGATAATGAAAAAAGCTTTCAGGCCACCTACGACTTCATCATGCAGAACCAGGTCGAGTTCCCTGTCTTTTCTCTGGTAACGCCGTTTCCCGGGACGCCCTATTTCGAAGAGATGAAACCGAGGCTGAGGCATTTTGACTGGAGCAGGTACGATACCTATCACTATATGTTCGAGCCTCGGAAAATTTCCGGAGAAAAACTCCTTGAAAACTTTGTGAAGCTGCAGAAAGAGGTATACCAGGGCCGTGCCATCATGCGGAGGATGTACGGGAAGCCCTTGAACTGGGTCTGGTTGGCAAATTTCATGATGAACCGGTTCACAAGCAGGCTTACCCCAGAAATGTACCTGTGAAAAAATGCAGGTGCGCCAGAGGAGGGAAAGTAATCAGTTTTCAATCACTTCAGAACAGTTGTTTCATGTCAGTAAAAAACAGTGCCCTTGTTATCGACAAGATCAAAGCGCATATCGAACTGCTTGACCCGGTAACCTGGATAAGCGTTTTTCCCTGCCTGGCCGCCGGTGTCATGGCTTCCGGGGCTATGAAGCCGACCGTGCATGATTATCTTCTCCTGTTTGCCCTTTTTGTGATCTATGGACCGCTTGGGACCGGTTTCAGCCAGTCCGTCAACGATTACTACGATCTCGAACTTGACAGGATAAACGAACCGACCCGGCCCATTCCTTCGGGCAGGCTCAGCGAAAAGGAAGCTGCATGGAACTGGGGCGGGGTTCTGGTGGCAGCTCTTCTGCTCGCTGGCTGGATAGGGATTGATATTGGCGGAACACGCGGAATTGTTTTTTCTCTGTCGCTTCTGACCGGGCTCGTTATCGGGTTCATCTATTCAGCCCCGCCATTGAAACTGAAAAAAAATATCTTTTTATCCGCGCCCGCAGTAGGGATATCCTATGGCTTCATCACATACCTTTCCGCTAATGCGCTCTTCAGTGAAATAAGGCCGGAAGTGATATGGCTCGGCATCCTGAACTTTTTCATGGCGGTTTCCCTCATCATCATGAACGATTTCAAGTCAACGGAAGGTGATGCGAAGAACGGCATGAAATCGCTTGCCGTCATGATTGGAACACGCAAAACTTTTTTTGTCGCTTTTGCAATCATTGACCTGGTCTTTACTGTCTTCGCGTTCCTTGCCTGGAATTGGGGTTTTCATGTGCTCATGTATATCATACTTGCCTCGATGGCCCTCAGCCTTTACATCCAGATTTCGATATACAGGGACCCGAAAAAGGGCGCTTCGTTCATGCAGCATGCCGTTGATGACGGTTTCGGCAATGCCATCGGTAAAAGTGAAGTTCATGCCCACAACGCTTTTCTGCGATTTCAGGTCGTCAACAATTTCCTTTTTCTCATCAACCAGTTCATTGCTGCCGGAATGATCGGCATCAAGTACCTTGGCTGAAAAAGCTTCTTCTGATTCACCATCACCACCGTACGGGCCTGGCTTTGAAATTCTGAAGCTAGGCCCGTGCATATTTGGCTTCGAAACATCCCCTGTCGAAACAGATCTTTTCTCTTTATGGAACTCATGCCGACAGGGTTTGTGTTTCGGCAGGCATGTTATTGACGGGTTGTCTGTTGAAAAATCATGCTTTTTATGTATGAAATTTAAGGAAGGACCGGAAAAATCTTGTAAATCTGATTTATTTTAAAAAACTTTTCCAGTACTGATAAATCTGATGACGCGATTGCTCATAACCGTTTTTCATCTTAGAGACACATATGAAAGCCCTTGTTCGTGAAACGAAGCTGCCTGCCGATCTGTCAGCTGTTCTGGATGCCCTGCCCGATCTGGTGTACCTCGCCGACCGGGATGGAGTTATACAGTATGCTAACGGCATCTTTGCTTCATGGTTCGGTCTGACATCCGATGAGTGCATCGGGAAGAATGTCTATGACCTTTTGCGAGACACGTTGCATCAGCCGGAACTTGCCGCGCATCAGAAAAAGCGGATAGAAGAAGTATTAAATACCGGGCTCAGGAAGGTCTTCGAAGATGAACGGGATACCTGGAGGGTTACGATCAATCCTGTAAGAAAAACGAATGGGAACATTACGTCAATTCTGGTGACCATTCAGGATATATCGTCTTTGCGACAGACAAGACTGGAGCTTTCACGCGAGCGCTCGCTGAAAACCGCCCTGCTCGACGCAATGCCCTGTTCCGCTGTGATTCTCGATGAAGATCTCCATATGATCGTTTGTAACAGGTATGCCGAGGAGATGCTTTGCAGCAAGGGGAAAAGCGATGGCAGACGAATTCCTGCCAGCGAATTTTTCTTTCCCGATGAAATGGGCGAGCTCAGGAAAAAGCTCAATAAGGTTATCCATAAAGGCGAGGTTGATTCCCGAATATTGAAAGTCAATCCGCATGGCAAAAGGCAGACCTTCTGGATGCTCACCCATACCTGCCAGGTATTTATCGATGGTAAACCATGCGCCTTATCTGTCGGAATTGATATCAGCGAGCGCAAACATATCGGAAAGCAACTGGAAAAGAGCAATTCCAGGCTCGAGCAGGCTTTGATGGCAGCGAATGCCGGGATATGGGAATGGGACCCTGAAAATAATGAAATTGAATGGTCTGATGAAGTTTGGAATCTCTACGGCCTTGAAGCAGGTAAAGAAAAATCGACGGTAGAGCTCTTGGAAAAGGTAGTTCATCCGGACGATCTCGAGGTGGTTCTTCAGGCGATCAGGATCATGGGCGAAAACAAAACCGACCTGAATCTCGAATACCGCGTTTGCCATCCGGACGGTTCGATCCGATGGATCCTTTCGAGGGGAAGGCCCCACCATGACGAGCATCGCAAGCTTCGATTCACCGGTACTGTTATCGATATCACCGAGCGCAAAGAGACTGAACAGAAGCTTATCGAATATCAGAAACGGTTCGAGATTGCACTGAAAGCATCTTCTACAGGTTTCTATGAAAGGGATCTGTCGAACAGCGAGGTGATCTGGTCGGATACTCTGTGGACTTTATTCGGCTTGGCTCCCGGAAAGCAAAAAGCGTCGTTCGAGCTTTGGAAACGTATCGTCCATCCTGAAGATCTCGAAAATACGCTGAAATTTGTCGAGGATGAGACAAGAAAAGGAGTTGATCTGGACCATGAATACCGAATATGCCGACCTGACGGTTCGGTGCGCTGGGTGCATTCAAGGAGCACACCTCTGCTTGATGAAAAAGGGAATGTTCTGAGGTATGTCGGAACGAATACCGATATCACTGAACGGAAACAGATGGAGCTCGAGCTTCTGCAAAGCAAGGTCCGGTTCAATTACGCCCTCGATGCATCCATGTCCGGTATATGGGAGTGGGATACAACAACCGATGGGTTGAACTGGTCGGAACAGGTATGGCGATTGTACGGCCTCAAGCCGGGCAGTGTTCCCCTGAACAACCAGCTCTGTGTCGATACTGTCCATCCTGATGACCGGGCGAAAGCATCATGGATCATCAAGTCTGCTGTGAGCAAGGGCGAGGCTGCATCACTCGAATACCGCACCGTCCATCCGGACGGTTCTATCCACTGGCTCACATCAAGGGGCATGCCGATTCATGATGCGCAGGGAAAGGTTGTCCGGTATATCGGCGCGATCATCGATATCACCGAACGCAAAAAAATCGAGCTTGAGCTTGTCGAAAGCAACACACGGCTTGACGTGGCCCTTGAAGCCGCAAGGGCTGGTGTCTGGGAGTGGGACCTGAAAAACAATACCAATATATGGTCCGATGAAGTATGGGTCCTTTACGGCCTCGACAAAAATTCCGCAGAACCATCCTTCGACCTCTGGGCCGGTAAAATACATCCTGATGACCGGGAATTTGCCATTAATGCGGTCAGGGATGCTTCCGGGAAAGGTAAGGAATTGTATGTGGAATACCGGGTAAGTCATCCGGACGGTTCCATCCACTGGCTCATGTCACGTGGCAAGCCCCAGCTGAACAACAAAGGCCGCACTGTGCGCTATATCGGGACGATAATCGATATCACGGAACGGAAGAACATTGAAATAGCGCTCGAACAAAGCAAAAAAAGAATGACGTTCGCCCTCGATGCCACTAATTCCGGAGTATGGGAGTGGGATGTCATTGAAGATAATGTAACATGGACCGACAGTGTCTGGAGACTTTACGATCTGGAACCCGACAGCAAAAAGACCACGCACAAGCTTTGTGAGACCAATATCTATCCTCTCGACAAGGATATCACTTTCGAAAAGGTCATGTCGGCGGCCAACCACGAAAAACCTATCAATGTCGAATACCGGGTCTGCCACAAGGATGGTTCGGTTCACTGGCTTCTGTGCCGGGGAGTGCCATTCTACACAAAAGAAGGCAGGATGAAAAGCTATATCGGTACGGTCACGGATATCACCGATCGCAAAGAACTTCTCAATGACCTGATGGACAGCAAAATGAGGCTCAGCCAGGCACTCGAAGCTGCGCGGGCAGGTGTCTGGGAGTGGAACCTGAAAACAGGTGAGAACATCTGGTCAGCCGAAACCTGGCCTTTATACGGTCTGGACTGGCGCAACGGGGAAAAACCGTCCTTCGATCTCTGGAAGAGCACGGTCCATCCTGAAGACAGAGAACAGACTGTCCAGACTGTCACCAGGGCTTCGAAGGCAAAAACCGAGCTGTATGCCGAATACCGTGTCGAACACCCTGACGGGTCTGTCCATTGGCTGATGTCGCGGGGCAGGCCCCTTTACAATAACCATGGCAAAGTCGATCGTTACCTGGGTACCGTTATCGATATCACAAACCGTAAAAAAATCGAGGAAGAGCTCCAGAAAAACAGGGAGAAACTTGATTTTATCCTCAAGAAAAGCCATGTGGGGGTATGGGACCTGAACCTGCAGAATTATCATGTCGAGCGTTCGGCCGAGCATGCCCACATATTCGGCGATGATGATGACCAGTCAGAATGGTCTCTTGAGAAGTTTTTAAACCATGTCGCTCCCGAAGATCGGGCCCGCATCCAGACTCTCATTACGACCTCGATTCACAAAAAAGAGAGTTATACCTTCGAGTGCCGGATTTACCGGCCAAACGGAGAAATGCGATGGATCTGGGTTACCGGCACCTGCCAGCCTGACGTCAATGACAACTCGATGCATGTTCTTGGAATTGTCCAGGATGTTACCGAGCAGAAAAAAGCGGAAGCTGCCGTAAGGGCTAACGAGAGCAAGTTCAGGAACATCTTCGATCATTCGCCTGTCGCTATCGGTATCGGTGATGTCTACAAAGGCATTCTGTACGATGTGAACAATGCCATGCTCGAACTGTTCGGACTGGAACGCGAAGAGATTATCGGACGCAGTATATCGGAGGTCGGGATAATCATGAACCAGGAGGATGAAGAACAGATCAGGAGGGAACTGAACGGTTTCCGTAAAATCATCAATGCGCCTTTCCATTTCAGAAAAAAATCAGGAGAAATCCTGAACATTCTCTTTTCTGCCGAATATATCACGATCAACGACAGGCAGGCTTTGCTGGTCATGATGTCTGATATCACCCTTCAGGAACTTCAGCAGATGAGCATTGAAAAGCTCGAGCAGGCGGTTGCCGAACGAACCGGTCAATTGAATGAGGAAGTTAACCGGCTGCACAGCTTTTTAAGCATGATAACGCATGAATATCGTACTCCGCTTGCCATCATACGCGGAAATCTTGATCTTATCGAACTGAAAAACAAGCGTTGCAACTGCGTCAATCCGGTCGAAACCGGTAAAATTCATCGTGCCATAGACCGTCTTGTGGACCTGATGGAAGAATCTATCCATGAAAGCCGTGTGCTGGAATCCCGGACCGAGATTGCGTTCAAGGCTTTCCGGATAACGCAGCTTATCGACGCACAGCTCGAATCCTTCAAGTCACTATGGGCCGATATTCCGGTCATCTATTCCAATGACCTCGACAATTGCAGGATATCCGGCGATTTTACCCAGTTCGGCCTGGCGATCTACAACCTGCTTGACAATGCAAGAAAATATTCACCTCCCGAGTCTCCGATCGAGCTCGAATGCAGGAATGAAGGCCATGAAGCGGTTATCATGATCAGAAACCAGGGAAAAACGATTACCGACGAGCAGGCGGCAGCATTTTTCGAGAAATACCGCCGCGGGAGCAATTCAATGAACACCAGCGGTGCTGGTATCGGGCTGTGGCTGGTCAAGAACATCATCGAACAGCACAAGGGAGCGGTAACCCTGAAGGGCATTCCGACCGGTGTCGAAGCGATGGTACGTGTTCCGTTGTATGAGAAAGACGGTGCCTTCCACCAGAATTGAGGCCGATATTGTTAATATTAAAGTAGATAGAACTATTTCTCCGTTGATTTATGGCTGATAACAGACGAGTAATCGTTGTTGAAGATGACCGGGATTTCTGCGACAGTTTGGTCGAGTATCTCAGGCTCTCCGGTCTCGATGTCACAGGCGTGGATTCGGCGCTTGAGTTTTATAAAACCATCGCAGATGCGGAATTTGACGTCGTTGTGCTTGATATCGGTCTTCCCGACCAGAATGGCATTGTGCTTGCGGAGTACATCCGGAACAATACCGATATGCGCATTATCATGCTTACCGCTATGACATCGCTGGAAAGCAAGATCAGTGCCTATAAAGCCGGAGCCGATATCTATCTGGTCAAGCCAATCGATTTTTCTGAATTATCGGCATCCATTTTCAGCATTCTCGGCCGTCTTGACAGCAATCTTACAGGAGAGGCCGAGCAAGAGCAGAAGAGAATATCGGTGCCGAATCTTCATGAATCAAAATGGAAGCTTGTTCGGGGCGACCAGTCTCTGATGACGCCTGATGGAGATAAAATCAATCTGACCGCAAAGGAATGCGATCTGATAGAACGGCTTGCCGAGACTCCCAATGACGTTGTCGTCCGCCAGGAGATCCTGAATGCCCTGGACTACGAAAACAATGACTTCGGCAATCGTGCCCTCGATGCGCTCATTCATCGCCTGAGAATGAAAAACAGGAATCTCGGCCGCAGGATTCCGGTAAAAACCTCACATGGTACCGGGTACTGTTTTTCCGCCCCTATCGTGGTTGTGTAAAGGCGTTTTCTTTCAGGTTGCATTTTCAGGGCAGTTGCTCGAAAAAAGGTTCGACGGATGATTGGGCCTGCGGCAAGCTTCTGATCAGTTCGAAGGTCATGTTCCTCGCTTTGGGATGCCAGAGCGATACAACGGCAGTTTCGGCAACATCACTTCGGTCAATCACTCCCATGAGCGTGTCCCCTGTACCGAACTGCAGGCAGTGCCGGAATGGCTCCCCATCCTGCAGTCCTCCCGGCCTCAGAATGGTATAGGTGAATCCATTCTCATTATAAATTGAACGGATAGCATTTTCCCCCTGCAATTTCATGTTCAGGACATCATGATATCTGTTCATAGGATGTTCCGGTTTTGTCACGGCAAGAGAGGTTACCTGGATAAACTTTTTCACCCCATTGTCGCGTGCGATCCTGGCAAATGTACTCATGCCATCCCTGTCAATTAACGATGGCGGCGGTGCTTCGGGGTCGGTGACAGAGGCGCCGATGGCAGAAATGACCGCGCTGCAGCCTGAGACGGCCGATTCGATATCTGCAGGGTTTTCGATTGAACCGCTTACATATCGATCGGCATTTTCCAGTCCGAAGAGATTAGCTGCCTTTGTCGCGGAGCGAACGAAAAGCCGGCAATCCAATCCGTATTCCTGAAGGCGCCGGACTATCCATTGTCCTGTCCTGCCGGTAGCGCCTGCAACGAGAACGGTTCCGCCGAAGCGGTTATTGTTTGTCATTTCCGATATGCTGATTTTTTGTTGCAAGCGCTTCGAGGCATAAGGTCAATGCGTTGGCCGCACGTCCCGAGGCCATATCTCCCAGAGCTTCTCTCAACCGCAGGCATGCAAGGTGGGAACAGATTGTTTCTTTGCCCTTGAAAGCAGGGGAGGCAGATTCGAACAAGGTTATCGAAAGAGCGTCGTGAGCAGCAGTGATACAGAAGATCTCCTCTGCTGAAAATTCCCTGATATTTTCATGGATGAAACAGATAAGGCCGTCAAGATTGACGAAAGCCTCTTCATGTCTCTCTTCTTCAAGCTTCAGCAGGATATTGGGTATCATTGCCCTCAGCATGGTAAACGCTTTTTTCTGATTCTGTCAATACTTCATATACCGGCGATTTCAGCCGGAGGCTCAACCCTGGAGCAGGTTATACTTCCGGAACAGGCATGGTCAGGCAATTATCAGGGAGTGTCAGGGTTAAATCTGATCACCACTTTTTCGAAATTTTCATGGGTTCGTTTCCGGACAAACGGAGTTTCAAATGGAATGAAGGATGATAACTGATCCTGGAACTTCTCTGGCAGACCGCTGACCATTCCCATGATCTCATTCTTGAAGGGGAGATATTCTGGAAGGGTTTTGAGGGCCAGGTCTGCGACTCCGGCAACTGACGCTTTCAGATCTTCAAGTGCATCTCCTGAGCTCAGTTTGCCTTGCATCATCCGGGTAGCAAGATTGATCAGCCCCGGAACAACCTGCCTTGCCGTGTCACTACCCATTTCTGTCCCGTACTTGAAGAGTGATGAGGGATCGCTGAAGAACATGTTCCGGACTTCTTCCGGTCGTGTAACTACCGTGATTTTTCCTTCATTCATGATCGTTGCCTGACATGCCAGACGTCCCCCGGATTCAATCTGACGGGGAGATAAAAAAGCCTTCTCGACATCCGAAAGCGGAGAAAGGCATTCATTTCCCTCTTTTACCTTGACATGACAGGTTTGACAGATACCATTCTCGCAACAGAGAAAACCGGCATGGCAGTGGTTGATCCTTGCAGCTTTCAGAAGGGTGTCACCGACTGCTGAAGAGCAGTTCCTGTCATTTATGCGGACATTCATCATCTTGCTGATTTACGATTTCTTTGCTTTTCGAGGTAGTGCCTCTGATTAAGGTTTACGTTTTGAAATTACTAAAATTACAGGATAAAATGACTGATGTTATAAATCTTATTATTTCTTTTGTCGCTGAATGGCTTGGGAGGTCATTGACGGTGCTTTTGCAGAAAAGGGTGTGGACAGAAGGGGCGGTCGCTCGAAAGGCAGGGGTTTACTGCTCCTGCGATTACCATACCAACGATCGGGTGGGAAGAAATCAGTGCATTTGTCGTTCGGTCTTTTCCTTTCGTTATGTCTTGTTCCTGTCATGCTCTCATATTCCTGCCATGCTGTCTTTTTTCTGTCATTCTGAACGAAGTGAAGAATCCATGAAGGGCGACCGCAGGAAATGGAAGCTTCATTGCATTGCGTACAGCATGACGGAACATGATGTCATTCCGGGCAGAGCGAAGACTCCTGTCGTTCTTGTTTTAGAAAAAGATGGATCCTTCACTCCTCAATGCTTCGTTCAGGATGACAGCTCCGTTTCATGGATTTCCTTGCGTCTTAATGTTGCCGGAGCAATAAAAAGGGAGCTGTCCGAGTATTATGGCGTTTGACAGGGCCATAAAATTCGGACAACTCCAGAGTGGATGGGTCTGTATCAGCAGGCTCAGATGTTGAGCGCCCTCTTTTCGATAGCGAGCGCCGCTTCCCGGACCGCTTCCGAAAGGCTCGGGTGCGGATGGCAGGTGCGTGCCACATCTTCCGAAGATGCCCTGAACTCCATGGCGAGCGCCGCTTCGGCAATCAGGTCCGATGCGTTCGATCCGATGATGTGCACGCCGAGGATCTCGTCCGTATTCGCGTCGGCGATCATTTTCACGAAGCCGTCGCTGTCGCCGAGGCTGAGCGCCCTGCCGTTCGCCGTGAAGGGGAACTGGCCAGTCTTGTAGTCGCGTCCTTCTGTGCGGAGCTGCTGTTCGGTTTTGCCGACCCAGGCGATTTCCGGCGTGGTGTAGATGACCCAGGGCATGCTGCCGTAATCGATATGCGGTTTCATGCCGGCGATCATTTCCGCGGCCATGACCCCTTCATCTTCTGCCTTGTGGGCGAGCATGGGGCCGCGAACCACGTCGCCGATCGCATAGACACCGGCCGATGCCGTGGCACAGTGGTCGTCGACCGGGATGAACCCGCGCTCGTCGGTCTGCAGCCCGATTGCTTCCAGATTGAGGTTTTCCGTGTTCGGGACGCGGCCGATGGAGAGGATCAGTTTGTCGCACTCGAGCACGTGCTCCGCTCCCTGGTCGTCGGTGTAGGAAATGCTCACACCGGTATCGGTGACCTTCGCCTGTCCGATCCTGACACCGAGTTTGATATGAAGGCCCTGTTTCATGAAGAGCTTCGATGCCTGCCTCGAAACGCTTTCGTCACAAACACTGAGGAACGACGGCATGACCTCGAGCACTGTGACCTCCGCACCGAGCCTCCTCCACACCGAGCCGATTTCAAGACCGATGACCCCGGCTCCGATGATGCCGAGCCGTTTCGGGGCTTCGGTGAACTTCATTGCGCCTTCGTTGTCGCAGATGGCGGTATTGTCAACCTTGACATTGGGGATGTGACGTGCTTTCGAGCCGGTCGCGATGATGACTTTTTTTGCCAGGACCTCCTCTTCGCCGTCCTTGCCGGTGATCAGGACGCGGTAACCGGTATCCACCCTTCCTGCGAAAGAACCTCTGCCCTTGAGGAGGGTGACATTGTTTTTCCTGAAGAGGAACTGCACCCCGCCGGTCATCCTGTCCACGATGGATTCCTTTCGTTTCTGCATCTGCGGAACATCCATGTGGAGCCCTTCCACCATGATGCCGTGGTCATCGAGATGGTGGGAAATTTTTTCGTACAGCTCCGACGAAGAAACGAGGGCCTTGAGGGGGATGCAGCCCGCGTTGAGGCAGGTGCCTCCGAGGCGGGGTTCCCCGGAGGGATCGTCATAGGAGTTGAATTCGCAGCAAGCTACGGAAAATCCGAGCTGGGCTGCGCGGATAGCGGCGATATAGCCTCCGGGCCCTGCTCCGATGACAAGGACGTCAAATTGTCTGTTCATGTGTGTTTATCGCGTTAACCATTAAAGATCGAGCAGGAGGCGCGATGGGTCTTCCAGCGCATCCTTCATTGCAACCAGTCCGAGCACCGCTTCACGGCCATCGATGATCCGGTGGTCATAGGAAAGTGCAAGGTAGTTCATCGGGCGTATGACGATCTGCCCGTTTTCCACCACCGGACGGTCCTTTGTGGCATGGATGCCGAGGATTGCCGACTGGGGCGGGTTGATGATCGGAGTCGAGAGCATGGAGCCGAAGACGCCGCCGTTCGATATCGAGAAAGTTCCGCCGGTGATTTCCTCGAGAGAGAGGCTGCCAAGCTTCGCTTTAGTCGAGTAATCCGCGATCTGACGCTCTATTTCGGCGATTCCCATCTGGTCCACATTGCGCAGGATCGGCACGACCAGGCCCCTCGGAGAACTGACGGCGATGCCGATATCGAAATAACCGTGGTAGATGATATCCTTGCCGTCAACCGATGCGTTGAGGATGGGGAACCTGCGCAGCGCCTGCACTGCGGCCCTGACGAAGAACGACATGAAGCCGAGCTTCACCCCGTGCTCTTTTTCGAACGTATCCTTGTACCGGTTGCGAAGGTCGATGACCGCCTTCATGTTGACTTCGTTGAAGGTCGTGAGGATCGCGTTGGTGTTCTGCGATTCGATGAGCCTCTCGGCTATGCGGGCCCTCAGGCGGGTCATGGGCACGCGCTGCTCCGGCCGGTCGGTGACGAGCGGAGGCTCGAGGTGCGCTTCAACGGGCTGCTGTTTCGGTGCGGGTACGGCTTTGGGAGCTGCCGGTTCGGCACCGGCGGCAATTGCCGAGAGCACATCGCCTTTGGTGATCCTTCCTTCCCTGCCCGTTCCCTGTACCTGCGCGGGGGAGATGCCTGTTTCCGCCATGAGGCGGGCGGCCGAAGGCATGGCGATGCGTTCCGCTTCGCGCGCTTCCTGCCTGACCGGGCTCTCTTCCGGCACTGCTTGGCCGGCAGGTTCCGGTTGGGCCGAGGCTGCCTTTCCTTCGCTGTCTATCCTTGCCAGTACCTGTCCCGGCACGACCGTACCACCGTTACCGACAAGAATTTCGAAAAGGACGCCCGACGATGGCGAAGGCACATCCATCACCACTTTGTCGGTTTCGATTTCAAACAGGATTTCATCTTCCGCGACGGCATCTCCGGGTTGTTTCTTCCAGTTCAGAAGCGTCGCTTCAGCAACCGATTCGGATAACTGGGATATGGTGACATCAATGATTGCCATTCGAGTGTATCATTTGTTGAAAAAAACGCTGAATTCACCGAAAGCCTCGTCGAGCAGGGCTTTCTGCTGCCTGACATGCATTTCGAGGTATCCGCAGGCTGTCGAAGCCGATGCTGCGCGTCCTGCATAGCCGAAAACCTGTCCCGGGACCATCGCCCGCATGAAAAAGCGCTGGATGAAGCGCCAGTATCCCTGGTTTTTCGGTTCATCCTGGCACCAGACGATCTCCTTCAGTGCGGGATAACGGGCAAATTCGATGGCAAGTTCTTCCTCAGGGAAGGGGTAGAGCTGTTCGATGCGGATGATGGCCGTTTCTTCGGACAAGTTTTCGCGCCTGCGGTTGATGAGGTCGTAGTAGACCCTTCCCGAGCAGGCAACGATCCTCCGCACTTTTTTCGGTTCGGCGGCGGGATCGCCGATGAGCGGCCTGAAATTCCCCGTTGAAAGGTCGTCGAGGTGCGAAACAGCCTCCTTGTGCCTGAGGAGCGATTTCGGGGTGAGGATAACCAGCGGCTTGCGGACCATATTGACCATCTGCCTGCGGAGCACGTGGAAAATCTGTGCCGGGTTAGTGGGCTGGCAGACCTGGATGTTGTTGTCCGCACAGAGCTGCAGGAAGCGTTCCGGGCGCGACGAGGAGTGTTCGGGGCCCTGGCCTTCGTAGCCGTGCGGGAGCATGAGCGTGAGGCCCGATGCGAGCCCCCACTTCACTTCGCCCGAGGTGATGAACTGATCGATGAGCACCTGTGCGCCATTGGCGAAATCGCCGAACTGGGCCTCCCAGATGACCAGGGTGTCGGGGGCCGATATGGAGTACCCGTATTCAAACCCGAGCACGGCTTCTTCGGAAAGCACCGAGTCGATGACGGTGTATGCCGCCTGGTTATCGGTGACGTTCTGGAGCGGAATGTAGATGCCTGCGTTCCATTTTTCCCTGTTCTGGTCGTGCAGGACCGAATGGCGATGGGAAAAGGTGCCCCTGCCGCTGTCCTGGCCGGTTATCCGCACCGGGTATCCCCCTGCGACGAGTGAAGCGAAGGCGAGATGCTCGCCCATGCCCCAGTCGAGCGGCTGATCGCCTGCGCCCATGCGGGCACGGTCCTTGACCACCTTTTCGACCAGCGGGTGGAGCTTGAACTGTTCGGGAATTTTCGTCAACCTTTCCGAGAGCCTTTTCAGTTCGGTAACGGGAACGCCGGTCCCTGAAGATTTTTCGTGGAAAGCGGTGGGTTCCGAGGTGAAAATGGTTTTGTTGACGAGCACGGGGTTCGCGCTGTACCTGCCCTCATCGAGGTCTTTGCGGAATTTCTTGCTGAGCGAATCGGCATAGCCCTTTTCAAGGGTGCCCTGCGATTCGAGCTTTTCAGCGTAAAGCTTTCTCGTACCGGGGTGCTTCTCGATCTTTTTGTACATCAGCGGCTGGGTCATCGCCGGCGTGTCCTGTTCGTTGTGGCCGAGCTTGCGGAAACAGACGATATCGATAACGACGTCGCGCTTGAAAGCCTGGCGGTAATCGAGGGCCATCCGGGTAGCCAGCACCACCGCTTCGGGGTCGTCGCCGTTGACGTGGAGCACCGGTGCTTCGATCATCTTCACGACGTCCGTGCAGTAGATGGTCGAGCGGGTGTCACGCGGATCGGAGGTGGTGAAGCCGATCTGGTTGTTGATGACGATATGGACCGTTCCTCCTGTACCGTAGCCGCGGGTCATCGCAAGGTTGAGGGTCTCCATGACCACGCCCTGCCCGGAAAACGCCGCGTCGCCGTGCACGAGCACCGGCAGCACCTGCGATCCCTCACGGTCATCCCGCTTGATCTGCCTTGCCTTCACGGCCCCTTCGACTACCGGATTGACGATTTCGAGGTGCGACGGGTTGAAGGCGAGCGAGATGTTGACCGGGCCTCCGGGTGTGGCGATGTCGCTGGTGAACCCCTGATGGTACTTCACGTCACCTGAGGGAAGATCAGCCGCGTGTTTGCCTTCGAACTCCGCAAAGAGATCGAGGGGGTTTTTACCCATGATGTTGACCAGGACGTTCAGCCTGCCCCTGTGGGCCATGCCGACCACGATTTCCTGGATGCCAGCTTTGCCGGCGCGCTGGATCAGCTCGTCGAGCGACGGGATGAAACTGTCGCCCCCTTCGAGCGAGAACCGTTTCTGGCCGACAAACCGCGTGTGCAGGTAGCGTTCGAACCCTTCGGCGGCGGTCAGGCGTTCGAGGATATGCTTTTTCCTTTCGGTGCTGAAATCAGGTTTCGAGCGGATTGTTTCGAGCCTCGCCTGCCACCATCGTTTTTCCGTCTGGTCGCTGACATACATGAACTCTGCACCGATGGTACCGCAGTAGGTTTCCCGCAGGTTCTGCAGCAGTTCGCGCAGCGGCATGGTCTCCTTGCCGAAATAAGTGTTGCTCGTGTTGAAGACGATATCCATGTCGGTATCGGAGAACCCGTAGAACGACGGTTCGAGGTCAGGGACGTCGGCCCTTTCCTGGCGCTTGAGGGGATCGAGCTCGGCCCGGCGGGAACCCACGTTCCGGTAGGCTGCGATAAGTTTCTGAACCGAAACCCTTTTACGGCCGAGATCAGCATCGGGGCTTGCGACGACCCTGCAGATCGGCCCGAGCCTTGCCCTTTCGGCAAAGGAGGACTGGATGGGCGTATGGGCTATATCCCGCAATTCCGTGCCATTGGATGCCGGCAGGTTCTGCATGGCATCGAAATAGGCCCTCCAGTTTTCAGGGAGGGACGCCGGGTTTTCAAGGTAATCCTCGTAAAGGTTTTCGATATAGGGAGCGTTGCCCCCGAAGAGGTAGGAGTTGATTCTGGACTTCTGTGTCATGGTTTGAGGTACTTGTCTGCGGGAGGACATTCTTCGAATGTTTCAGGACAATTGCCAGGCGCATGAAGGCAGGGGGGCGCGCATATCTCCTGAAATCCGGGATGAAAAAAGAGTGGCTTGTCGTCCATTCTCTTTGGAATACGGTTATTCAAATGGCATAAAAGTGAAGTATAACAATTATCAACCCTTTTTTTGGAGGAAATCGAAAAAACAAACAATGGGAAGCCGGAAAAAGTTGAGGGATTGTTTCAGCACAGCGCTTTCAGCTGCTTTGCCGGGTCGAAAACAGCTTTTTTTCTGAACCCTTTATTTACAGGAGATTCGACGGATTGTGTTAAAAAAATTGCCACTAATTCCTGTTTAAGGAAAATCAAGACAGGTACGACAGGGAATGCATGGCAAGCATTGTGAACTGGTACAATACGGAGCACTTACATTCAGCTATTGGCCATATGACACCACATCAGTTACGAACAGGCGAAGCGGTGAGCATTTTCGAGTGAAGAAACCAGATTATGCAGCAAGCAAGGGAGGTCTTTCCGGAACGATGGGGATCACGATTGGCAAAACATTGGACATCGCCGCAAAAGGTTCTACTGAACACTGACAAAGAACGCTGATTTTTTTAAAAACCGGCGACATCTATGTTGACATTACGCTTCCACTGTCACAAACCCATCCTAAACTTCAGACAAATGAAGGTCTAAGGGAGATGCTTTTTCAGGAAGTCGTCTCTTCATCGAAGGTGGAGGGAATAAAAAATGCCGAGACTATTCTCAAGAAATGGTACAAATCAGTTGGGTCAGTGAAGAAGGGCCTGACGAAGGATAGTCGTCATCAACTCAAGGCTTAATGTCTGTATGGCTTTGATATAGTCAGCAAATCACTCCTCTGCAATTTCCAAATTAAATCCGTTATATCCTGCCTGTAAAGCCATGAGAGTTGCTACAAGTCTCGCGGTCCTTCCGTTTCCTTCTCTGAAGGAATGGATATTTGAGACGGTTTTTTCAGAAAAATAGCTGACTGCGCAGAATCATGCGAAGTATTTGGATTGTCTCATCAAACTACCGTTTCATGAGGCCTGTTTTTTCCGGCTGTTTTAATTATTTCAAAAATAGCTCCTAATTTGTCATTCTGAGCAACGCGAAGAATCCAGAAGTTATTTATTAGTAATAAAATGGATTCTTCATTCCGCTATGCTTCATTGCGGAATGACAGATCGGTAACATGGATTTTCATGCGTTTTATTATTGCCTGAGTAATAATTCAATCAAAAATATACCTTGTCAGGCAGAAAGCACATTTCCGCAAAACGGGCACTCCGGATCCCTGGATAGCGGGATTTTTCTGAACGACATCGTCAGGGTGTCGCAGGTGAGCAGTGCATTGTAGAGCGGATCACCGATGGAAAGCAGCACTTTTATCGCCTCCATGGCCTGAATGGAGCCGATGATGCCGGGAAGGGCGCCGACCGGGCCTCTGGGGATATTGCCCGAAGGGACACCATCTTCGTGGAAGATGCACCGGTAGCAGGCCGTTTCAGCGGGCCTGACCGTCATGGTCTGACCGTGGAATTCACGGATGCCCGCATGCGAATAGGGTTTACCTGCGTCATGGCAGGCTTTCGCAATGAGGAATTTCGAATCGAAATTGTCTGTCGCATCGATCACGAAATCATAACCGGGAAGGATTTCGCGGGCGTTCCCGCCGGTCAGCCTGAAGGGATATGTTTTTATGCTGATACCGGGATCGAGGGCAAGCAGCCGTTGTGTTGCCGATTCGACCTTCAGTTTCTCCAGCGAATCGATCGTATGGAGGATCTGTCGCTGCAGGTTGCTCAGATCGAC
>JAAXXI010000038.1 GCA_013334565.1 Chlorobiaceae bacterium | reverse complement strand
CGTTGACGCATGTTTATGGTATTGGTAGGTCGTCAGCAGAAGACATTCTGCGCAAAGCCGGTATAGCGCCTGACAGGAAAATCTCTGAACTGAGCGACGAAGAAGCGCATGCCATCAGGGAGATCATTTCCGAGAACTACAAGGTTGAAGGCCAGGCCCGCGGTGAACAGCAGCTTGCCATCAAACGCCTTATGGATATCGGCTGCTACAGGGGGCTCCGTCACAGGCGATCGCTTCCGGTACGCGGACAGAGGACCCGGACGAACGCCAGGACAAGGAAAGGCAAGAGGAAGACCGTTGCCGGCAAGAAGAAGGCCGCCAAGAAGTAATACGGTACACGTAAATAATTTTTGAGACTAAAGGATCAACGTTCATGGCTACAATAAGCAGGAAGAAAAAGAAAGTCAAGGTTACCCCTGAAGGCGCCGTGCATATCAAGGCATCGTTCAACAATATCATGGTGACCATTACCGATGTTCAGGGCAATACGGTTTCCTGGTCCAGCGCGGGCAAAAACGGCTTCAAGGGCTCGAAAAAGAATACCCCGTACGCATCTCAGGTGACCTCCGAAGCAGCGGCGAAGGAAGCATTCGATCTTGGAATGCGCCACGTCAATGTCTTCATCAAAGGCCCTGGCGCTGGCCGTGATGCAGCTATCAGGGCACTGCAGGGCGCAGGCCTCGATGTCCGCTCCATCAAGGATATTACGCCTCTTCCGCACAACGGCTGCAGGCCTCCGAAACGCAGAAGGGTCTGATTTTATTTTTCATCGAAATTCAATGAAGCACAAGTGATATGGCACGATTCAGAGGTTCTATAACAAAGGTTTCCCGCAGATTAGGCATTGCGCTTTCACCGAAAGCCGAGAAATACCTCGAAAGACGTCCTTTTCCTCCAGGCCAGCATGGTCAGTCACGCAAGGGAAAGGTTTCCGAGTATGCGCTCCAGCTGAGAGAGAAGCAGAAGATGAAATATCTTTACGGTCTCATGGAGAAGCAGTTCAGGAACTGCTACAAGAAGGCTGTGTCGCAGAGGGGTGTTACCGGTGACAACCTCGTGAAAATTCTCGAGAGGCGTTTTGATAATGTCGTATTCCGTGCAGGGTTCGCACCTTCAAGGGCCGGAGCGCGCCAGCTTGTCACCCACGGACATCTTCTCATCAACGGAAAGAAGGTCAATATACCTTCCTACCTCGTATCTCCGGGAGAGACCATCGAATTCCGTGTGAAGAGCAAAAAAATGGATGCCGTGACCGATTCGCTCAACAAGGCGCCGGAATCACGCATTCCGTCATGGATCCAGGTTGACAAGGCGAACCAGAAAGCGGTTTTCCTGAGCGTGCCGGAAAGGGAAGAAGTGCAGGAGCAGTATAACGAGCAGTTGGTTGTCGAGTTGTATTCGAAGTGATCTGTTTGATCTTGTAGAGACTGAACTTAACGAAAACCAAGGCACAAATACTATGATATACCAGATGCAGATGCCTGCGAAAATAGATGTTGATGAGACGACTCATACCGACAAGTTCGGGAGGTTCGTAGCCCAGCCGCTCGAGAGGGGCTATGGCGTGACTCTCGGCAATGTCATGAGAAGGGTCCTGCTCGCCTCTCTTCCGGGAACAGCCATCACCGGGATCAAGATCGACGGTGTTTTTCACGAGTTCTCCACGGTCGAAGGCGTTCGCGAGGACGTCCCCGAAATGATCATGAACCTGAAGAAGGTCCGTTTCAAATCGAACTGCAAAAGGAACTGCAAGACAACGGTCACCATCACCGGGCCCGCCCAATTCACCGCCGGTGACATCCAGGCACAGGAAGGCGAGTTCGAAGTGCTCAACAGGGATATGCACATCGCTACGGTGAACAGCGGCGCCACCCTGAAAATAGATATCTTCGTCGGCAGGGGCCGCGGTTACGTGCCCGCTGAAGACAACAGGCCGGAAGGGATGCCTATCGGCTACATCGCCATCGATTCGATCTACACTCCGATAAGGAATGTCAGGTTCACGGTCGAGAACACCCGCGTCGGACAGCGTACCGACTACGAAAAAATGATTCTCGATGTCGAAACCGACGGGTCGGTTTCCCCTGATGACTCCATCAGCCTCGCGGGCAAGATCATCACCGAGCATGTCACCTTCTTCGCCAATTTCTCTCCGACGGAAGAAGAGTTCGCCGAAGAGGAATTCAAGCAGCAGGACGATGAGTTCGAGAACATGCGCAAGCTTCTCCAGACCAAGATCGAGGACCTCGACCTTTCCGTCCGTTCCCACAACTGCCTCAGGCTTGCCGAAATCGATACGATCGGCGACCTTGTTTCACGCAGGGAAGACGAACTGCTGAACTACAAGAATTTCGGCAAGAAATCGCTCACGGAGCTCAAGGAACAGCTCGAGAAGTTCGACCTGAAGTTTGGTATGGATATCACGAAATATCAGGTGAAATAAGCTATCAGTAAACGTTTTTCAGAATATTGAGATCAGGACACACTCATGCGTAAAGTCAAGCCGGCAAGAAAACTCGGAAGAACCGCCGCCCACAGGAAAGCTACGCTGGACAACCTTTCAACCCAGCTGATCCTGCACAAAAGGATAGAGACCACCGAGGCAAAAGCGAAAGAGACCCGTAAAGTCGTCGAAAAAATCATCACAAAAGCCCGCAAAGGTACGGTGCATGCCCAGCGCGAAATCTTCAAGGATATCCGCGACAAAGTGGCAATCAAGATCCTTTTCGAAGAGATCATCGGCAAGGTCGGTTCCCGTAACGGGGGCTATACCCGCGTGATCAAACTGGTTCCCCGCCTCGGCGACGCAGCGAAGATGGCCGTCATCGAACTGGTCGATTATGCTGAGGCTCCAGCCGCACCAAAGCAGACTGCAAAGCAGGACCGAGCAAAACGCGTCAAAGGTTCCAAAGCCGCAGGATCAGAGGCTGCAGCAAAGGCAGAGTAACGGGCACAAGCCGATACGGTCAGGGCCATACCTTATTGATAGTCATCGCACCGGGGTTTATTCAACCAAGGGCGATGACTATCTTTTTTTCTTCAAAATAAGGACTGACGGAATCTATGGGATAGAGTTCAACGCTGCGGGGAAAGCCGTTGCGCTCCTTCTGCATGGCAAGTGTCTTTTCAACCTCTTTTTCGAGACTCCCTCCCTTCAGGCATACGAGGCTGCCGCCCGGCTTCAGCAGCCTGAAAGCGTAACCGCAGAGCTCGTCGAGAGGCGCCACCTGGCGGGAAAGGACGGTATCGAAAACAACCCCCTTCAATTCCTCGACACGGGTATGCAGCGCAATGGTGTTGAGGATGCCGAGTTCCTTAATCATCGATCTGCATGCCGCGATTTTCTTGCCGGTAGAATCGACAAGAAGGAACTGCACCGATGGAAAGGCAATGGCCAGTGGTATGCCGGGCAGTCCTCCCCCGGTACCGAGGTCGAGAACTTTCTCGCCGTCACGGAACGTATGGTATCGGCTAACGAGGAGTGAATGGAAAATGTGCTTGACGATGACCGGGGCATCCTCCTTGCGGCTGATCAGGTTGACTTTCAGGTTCCACTCGTCGAGCAGGGCGCGGTAGCGCACCAGTTTTTCAAGCATTTCCGGTTCGAGCGCGATATGCTGCTGACGGCACAGCTCCTCAAGCAGGGAGAGGTCCTTTTCCTTTCGTTCCATAGGATGATCGGTTCATCGTGACAAATGTTTCAAACAAAAAAACAACTTTTTGCGGTGAATGACAAACCTGGACACGAGAAGGTGCTTTCCCGGCATTGAGCATTTTCCGGGGAAATAATGGTAAATTTACCGGAAGTGGAAAACAGGAGGAACGACCGGCAGTATCCCGCACAGGAACAGAGCAAATTCAGGAGTGGACCCATGCGCAGCAATCAGGACGAACATGTCTATGCGGTAATCATGGCCGGCGGCATCGGCAAGGCTCTCTGGCCTGCTTCGAGGAAAAAAATGCCGAAACAGTTTGCCGGGCTTTTCCGGAACGAAAGCATGATTTTCCGGACTGTCCGGCGTATTGGCGCGATCGTTCCCGAGGATCGTATTTTCATCGTCACTTCCAGTGCGGGAAAACAGCAGATCGAGCGCTGCCTTCCGAGTTTTCCTTTGCAGAACATAATCGTCGAACCCGGCATCCGCAACACCGCCCCGTGTATCGCCCTGGCGACGGCATACATCCGGAAGCAGGACCCGGAGGCGGTCACGGTTGTCCTGCCTTCGGACCATCTGGTGCACGACGAGCTGGCTTTTACGGAGATCGTCAGGGAAGGTATTGCCGTAGCTGCGGAAAACACGGGGCTCGTTACCATCGGTGTGAAACCGGACAGGCCGGAGACGGAGTATGGTTACATTCAGGCGGCCCGGGAACTGAAGCCATACCGGCCTTTCCAGCTCGGCAGCGAGTTCCGGCTATACCGGGTAAAGACATTCGCGGAAAAGCCCGACCAGCAAACCGCGGGACAGTTTCTCGAAAGCAGTGATTTTTTCTGGAACAGCGGCGTATTCATCTGGCATGTGGATGCCATTACACGTGAATTCGAGCGCTCGATGCCCGATCTCTACAAGGATATGCTCCATATCTACGAAAACATCGGAACGGCCGGTGAGCGCAAGGTCATCGAAGATGTCTACTCCTGGATCCATCCCATATCGATCGATTACGGGATCATGGAAAAAGCCGAGACGGTTTTCGTCATCGAAGGAGAATTCGGCTGGTCGGACCTCGGCAGCTGGGACGAAGTGATGAAGGCTTCGCAGGAAAAATTTACGGGTGGCTGCGAACAGGACGACGGAAAAATAGTACTGATCGACAGCGGCAACCTTTTTATCCGCAAGCCCGGGGAAAAAGTGGTCTGTGCTATCGGCCTGAGCGACCTGATTGTGGTGGACACGAAAGATGCGCTGCTGCTCTGCGCGAAAGGCGAGTCTCACCGGGTCGTCGATGCTGTCGATACATTGAGGCGTGAAAATCTCGAAGAGTTCCTGTAAGGTCCAGTCGTGGGGAAACCTGCCCCGGGAGTTTCAGGATTTAACCGACCAGCTTGCCCCTTCCCTCGTATCCTTGATCTCTATTCCCGCTTCGAGCAGCCGTTCGCGAATGGTATCGCTGAGCTGAAAATTTTTGTTTTTCCTCGCTTCGGCACGCAGTTCGAGGAGGATCTCCATCACCCTGTCGAGGTTTTTTCCCGACTGGAGCTCGTCATTCCCTGCGCCGGAATCACCATCTCCCAGTATGCCGAGTACCTCCGTTCCGGTGGACTCGAGGAATCTTTCGGCTTCCTGTCGCCCGGCTTCCGAGAGGCCTTCGCTCCGGTCAAGGGCTGTGTTGAGCGCTTTCGAGAAATCGAAGAGCACCGCTATGGCGATCGGGGTATTGAAATCGTCGTCCATCGCTTCCCGGAAACGCTGCACGAAGGAAGCGGTATCGAACGGACAGGTCCCGGGTATGCTTTCCTTCAGCCGTTTTACGGTCTGGCGCAGTTTGTCGAGCCCGGTAGTCGAAGCTTTGATAGCTGCAAGCGAAAAATCGAGGGGCGAACGGTAGTGCGACTGCAGGATGAAGAAACGGATGGCGAGGGGGTCGTGTTCCCTGAAGAGTTCCTTGAGGTTGACCGAGTTCTTCAGCGACTTTCCCATCTTGACGCCATCGACGGTGACCATGTTGTTGTGCATCCAGAACCGGACATATGGCTTGCCGGTCGCCGCTTCAGACTGGGCGATCTCGCAGTCGTGATGCGGAAAGCGGTTTTCCATGCCGCCGCCGTGGATGTCGATGGTTTCCCCGAGGTATTTCATCGACATGGCCGAACATTCGAGGTGCCAGCCGGGATAGCCGGTGCTCCATGGGGAATCCCACTTCATCAGGTGGCTTTCGTCGGCTTTTTTCCAGAGTGCGAAGTCGGACGGGTTGCGTTTATCGGATCTGGCCTCGACCCTCGTGCCCGTCTGGAGGGCTTCCTGGTCGGTCCGGCCGGACAGTTTCCCGTAGCCGGGGAAGGAGGCGACGGAAAAATAGACGTTGCCGTTCGCTTCGTAGGCATGCCCGGAATCGACCAACTTTCTTATGAGCGCGATCTGCTCGGGGATGTGGCCGGTCGCCAGCGGCGCGATGCTCGGGCGAAGCACACCGAGCCGGTCCATATCCTCGTAAAAACTGCGGGTGTAGAACTGGGCGATTTCCATCGGGTCGGTTTTTTCCAGGCGGGCCTGTTTCATGATCTTGTCCTCGCCTTCGTCCGCGTCGTCGGTAAGGTGGCCGACATCGGTGATGTTCTGCACGTATTTCACCCTGTAGCCGCTATGGCGGAGCCAGCGGACAACGACGTCGAAGGAGACATAGCTTTTCGCATGGCCGAGATGGGCATGGCCGTAAACGGTAGGGCCGCAGACATAGATGCTCACGATACCGGGATGGAGCGGTTCGAACTGCTGTTTGGTCCTGCCGAGAGAGTTGTAGATGAAAAGTGCCATGTCCGCTCAAATGTTATTTTATTGTTCCGGCAATTATGAATCGCAAGGAAAACCATGCAACGCGGTTGTCATTCTTCGCTTTGCTCAGAATGACAAAACTGGAGAAGTTGTCGCTAACCAGGATTGATACCTTTGCCGGCCGGAGGAATAATGCCGCGGTATTACGTCCCGAAAAGCCAGAAAACCGGATGAAAGTTAAACATTTGGGTTTTTAACACAAGGTTTTTAGCTTTGTTTTTGTTGCTCTTTTTCCGCAGGAACGCATTTTGTATGAACATTACCAGTGCCGATTTTTTCATAAGCGCTTCAAGCCTGTCCGGTCTTCCGGAAGAGTCGTTCCCGGAAATCGTCTTTTCCGGCCGCTCCAACGTCGGCAAATCTTCCCTGCTCAACTCGCTCACAGCAAAGAAGGGACTTGCGAAAACCAGCTCGACGCCGGGCAAGACGAAGCTCGTCAACTATTTTCTCATCAACCGGGAACTCTATTTCGTTGACCTTCCCGGGTACGGCTACGCTTCGGTGAGCCACGAGGAAAAGGCCCACTGGGGGAAACTGCTCTCCGCGTATATCGAACACCGCCGGAGCATTTCGCTCGTCATCCTGCTCATCGATTCAAGGCATCCCGGCATGGCGTCCGACAGGGCCATGATCGATTTCCTCATGCATTATGAAAGGCCGTTCGGCATTGTGCTGACCAAATACGACAAGCTCGGGCAGAAAGAACGGTCGGCGCTCCGCAGGGCGATGGAAAGTTTCTCCTCCAAAGCCAAATTTATTGTAAATTATTCATCTTTTTCCGGTATGGGCAGGGTTCAGCTGCTCTCGCATATCGAACAATTTATCCGTTAACAAATACAACCGTCGTGGAATCAAAACCATTCAGTGACCCGTCGTTACGGCCTGCCACCGTCATCATCGGCACCCAGTTCGGCGATGAAGGCAAGGGGAAGCTCGTCGATTACCTTTCCGACAAATACGACATCGTCGTCCGTTACCAGGGAGGGGCAAATGCCGGCCATACCATCTGTTTCGACAATAAGACCGTCGTGCTTCACCTCATACCGTCGGGGATCTTCAACGAAAAGTGTGTATGCGTTATCGGCAACGGCGTCGTGATCGATCCGGTAGCCCTGCTCGACGAGATACGGAAAGTGGAGGAACTTGGTTACGAGGTGAAGGGAAGGTTGTTCATCAGCCATAACGCCCACCTGATCATGCCCTACCACAAGCTGCTGGATTCCCTGCACGAAACCGCCCAGGGTGACCAGAAGATCGGCACCACGGGACGCGGCATCGGCCCCAGCTATGAGGACAAGTTCGCGCGCAAGGGGATCAGGGTGGTCGACCTGCTCAGCATGAAGGTACTCAAGGAGAAGCTCCGCGAAAACCTCGCGGCCAAGAACAAGCTTCTGAAAAACGTTTACGAACGTGATGAGATCGATGTCGAAACCATGCTCCGCGAGTACGAGGAGTTCGACAAGATCATCGACCCGTTTGTCACCAACACCCAGCTCTACCTGAACCGCCAGATCAGGGAAGGCAAGAGCGTGTTGCTCGAAGGGGCCCAGGGCTGCCTGCTCGACGTTGACCACGGCACTTACCCCTATGTCACTTCCTCGAACCCGACTTCCGGCGGAGCATGTACCGGTTCCGGTATCGCGCCGAACTATGTCGGCAAGGTGATCGGCATTGTCAAGGCATACATGACGAGGGTGGGCAACGGTGCATTCCCGACCGAGCTTTTCGACGAGACCGGCGAAGCACTCGGCCGGATCGGCCACGAATACGGTGCAACCACCGGCAGGAAACGCAGGTGCGGCTGGATAGACCTCGTCGCGCTCCGTTATTCGCTCGCCGTGAACGGCGTCACCGAAATTGCCCTGACCAAGCTCGACGTGCTCGATACGTTCGACGAGATCAGGGTCTGTACCTCCTACATGCTCGACGGAAAGGAGATCCACGATTTTCCGACCGATCACCAGACGCTGTCGAGAGTTACCCCTGTCTATACTTCACTGAAGGGATGGCAGGCATCGAACGCCAATGCGAGGACGTTCGACGACATGCAGCCTGAAGCCCGCAACTATGTCACCTTCCTGGAAAAACAGCTCCACACGCCGGTAACCTTTGTTTCTGTCGGTCCCGGCAGGGACGAGACCGTCTTCCGTTAAACCATTTCTCCAGGCAGTATGGCGTTGTTGGACATAACCGTTATCCCCCTCGACGGCGAAGGGGGTAACCTCAGCGGGTTTGTCGCGTCCCTGCAGGAAATTCTCGCGGAATCAGGTTGCGGCTTTGCGCTCCATGACATGGGCACCACGGTCGAGGGGCCTGCGGAGAGACTTTTCAAAATCGCAGCACTGCTCCATGAACATTCGTTCACTCTCGGAGGGCAGCGCGTCTATACTGTCATGAAAATCGACGACCGGAGGGACAGGGATGTTCGCATCGGCGACAAGTCCGCTTCCGTGAAGGCGAAAATAGTGGCTTCAGCCGCTGAGCGGAAGTAGGGGGATTGGTGAAAATAGTTTATCTTCAGATTCTTAAAATTTGACCGCAGTCAAGCATTTTCCGCCCCTTTCCGGCACCATGCCGCGGGCGGCAACAAGGAGGAGAACAACTTCATGATGCAGGTTCCCGGAGAAGTACAGATAATCAAGGAAGATAACGTCACGCACAGTTTCTGCGGGCTTGCCTGTGTCGGTTGGCTCTACCAGAAAATCAAGGACAGCTTTTTCCTCATTCTCGGTACCCATACCTGTGCGCATTTTCTGCAGAACGCCCTCGGCATGATGATTTTCGCCAAGCCCCGGTTCGGCATCGCCCTCATCGAGGAAGGCGACCTGTCGAAAAGCGAGCCTACCCTCGAGGAAATCATCGCCGAAATAAAAGCCGACCATAACCCGTCGGTGATTTTTCTGCTTTCCTCATGCACTCCCGAAGTCATGAAGGTTGACTTCAAGGGGCTCTCCGAACATCTCAGCACACCGGAACTGCCGGTGCTGTTCGTGCCGGCAAGCGGCCTCGTCTACAACTTCACCCAGGCGGAGGATTCGGTTCTCCACGCCCTCGTGCCATTCTGTCCCGAAGCTCCGGCAGGCGAGAAGAAGGTGGTCTTTCTCGGTTCCGTCAACGATGCCACGGCGGACGATCTCAGGGCCGAAGCCGAAGAGCTCGGAATCCCCGTAGGCGGCTTTCTGCCCGAGTCGCGTTTCGACCGCATGCCTGCCATCGGTCCCGATACGGTACTGGCCCCCGTACAGCCTTACCTTTCAAGGGTCGCCATCAAGCTCGAGCGCGAACGCGGAGCGAAGATACTGACCTCGCTGTTCCCCTTCGGTCCTGACGGCACGAGGGTGTTCTGGGAAGACCTTGCCAGGGAGTTCGGAATTACGGTCGACCTGGCCGACCGCGAAAAGGCCGCATGGGAAAAAATCAAACCGCAGACCGATCTGCTTCGCGGCAAAAAAGTATTTTTCACCGCCGATACCATGATGGAGCTTCCGCTCGCGAGGTTCCTCAAAAGCGCTGGCGCCGACGTGGTCGAATGCAGCAGCGCCTATATCAACAAGAAGGCGCTCGGAAGGGAACTCAGGGCGCTCGAAGGCACGAAGGTCGTCGAACAGCCTAATTTCCACCGCCAGCTCGAGGATATCAAAAGGGAACGGCCCGACATGATCGTCACCTCGCTCATGACCGCGAACCCCTTCGTCGGCCACGGTTTTATCGTAAAGTGGAGCATGGAGTTCACCCTCATGCCCATTCACAGCTGGTCCGGGGTGTTCACCCTGGCCAATCTTTTCGTTTCGCCCTTCAATCGCCGGAGCAAACTGCCTCCGTTCGATGAAACGGTATGGCTCGAAGGCGTCATGCCGGGCGCGGAACAGGCACATTGAAGGAATTGCAACACTAACGGATTACAGGGTATGCGCTTAGCTTTCTGGCTTTACGAAGGTACCGCACTGCATGGTATCAGCCGGGTCACCAACAGCATGAAAGGGGTTCACACGGTCTACCATGCGCCCCAGGGAGACGACTATATCACCGCAACCTACACCATGCTCGAACGCACCCCGGAATTCCCGGGCCTTTCGATCAGCGTGGTGCGAGGGCGTGACCTCGCGCAGGGCGTTTCGAGGCTTCCCGCCACCCTGCAGCAGGTTGACCGCCATTACAGCCCTGAGCTCACGGTCATCGCGCCGAGCTGCAGTACGGCGCTTCTCCAGGAAGACCTCCGCCAGCTTGCCATGCACTCGGGAGTGCCGGAAGAAAAACTCCTGGTCTATGCGCTCAACCCTTTTCGGGTCACGGAAAACGAAGCGGCCGACGGCCTCTTCACCGAGCTGGTGAAACGCTATGCGAAAGAACAGGAAAAAACCACCGCACCCTCGGTCAATATTCTCGGCTTCACCTCGCTCGGGTTCCACCTTCGTGCGAACCTCACCAGCCTGAGGCGGATGCTCCAGGTGCTCGGTGTGAACGTCAATGTCGTCGCCCCATGGGGCGCAGGCCCGGCCGATCTTGAAAAACTTCCCGCGGCCTGGCTCAATATCGCGCCGTACCGTGAAATCGGTGCCACGGCGGCCGGTTATCTCGGTGAGCGTTTCGGCATGCCAGCCGTGACAACAGCTCCGCTCGGCGTCGAACCGACCCGTCGGTGGCTGGAGGAGATCATTGAAAAAATCAATGCCATTGCAGCCCGGAAAGGTCTGTCCGGCATCGCCATGCCTCCGATGCGGGCGTTTTCGCTCGACGGCATCAGCGCACCGAGCGGAGTGCCCTGGTTTGCGCGCACGGCCGACATGGAAAGCTTCAGCGGCAAGAAGGCCTTCGTATTCGGCGATGCCACCCATACCGTCGGTGTTGTCAGGTTCCTGCGCGACGAGCTGGGTATGCAGATCATCGGGGCAGGCACCTACCTGCACCGTCATGCCGATTGGGTCCGCAGTCAGCTCGAGGGCTACCTGCCCGGCGAGCTTGTCGTTACCGACCGCTTCCAGGAGATCTCCTCGATCATCGAAAACGAACTGCCCGACCTTGTCTGCGGCACGCAGATGGAGCGGCACAGCTGCCGCAAGCTCGATGTGCCCTGCATGGTCATCTCTCCGCCTACCCATATTGAAAACCACCTGCTCGGTTATTACCCGTTTTTCGGGTTCGACGGGGCGGATATCATGGCCGACCGGGTTTACCTTTCCTGCAAGCTTGGCCTCGAGAAGCACCTTATCGACTTTTTCGGCGACGCCGGGCTCGAATACGAGGATGAGGCCGGAGAACATACCGTCATGGCCGTTTCGGTCAATGGCGAGGAAAACGGCGAGGGGGGCGGAAACAACGTTCCGGCAAACGCTGCCCCTGCCGATGCCGACGGCATGGCCTGGACCGACGAAGCCGAGAACATGCTGAAGAAGGTCCCGTTCTTCGTGAGGAAAAAAGTCCGGAAAAACACCGAGAACTTCGCCCTCGGGCAGGGCGAGAGCTGCATTACCGCCGAAGTGTTCAGGAGGGCCAAGGAGCATCTTGGCGGATAAGGATTTCATTCAACTACATCTTTCTGTTGCATTATGAGTTTAGTTCTGGCAGTATACGGCAAGGGCGGTATCGGAAAAAGCACGACGAGCGCCAACATTTCAGCAGCACTGGCCCTGAAAGGCGCCAAGGTCCTCCAGATCGGCTGCGACCCGAAACACGACAGTACCTTTCCCATTACCGGGAAACTGCAGAAAACCGTGATCGAAGCGCTCGAAGAGGTGGATTTCCACCACGAGGAACTGAGTCCTGAAGATATCATCGAAAAAGGCTTTGCAGGCATCGACGGCCTCGAGGCGGGCGGTCCGCCGGCAGGCAGCGGCTGCGGAGGCTACGTCGTGGGCGAAGCGGTCACCCTCCTCCAGGAGTTCGGCCTCTACGACAAGTACGACGTCATCCTTTTCGACGTTCTCGGCGACGTCGTCTGCGGCGGTTTCAGCGCTCCCCTGAACTATGCGGACTATGCCATCATCATTGCCACCAACGATTTCGACAGCATTTTCGCGGCAAACCGCCTCTGCATGGCGATCCAGCAGAAGAGCGTCCGTTACAAGGTGAAGCTTGCCGGCATCGTAGCCAACAGGGTAGACTATGCGAAAGGCGGCGGCACCAACATGCTCGACCAGTTCGCCGAAAAAGTCGGTACCCGGCTGCTTGCCAAGGTCCCATACCACGAGCTTATCCGCAAGAGTCGTTTTGCCGGCAAGACCCTCTTCGCGATGGACGACAGCGAGGAAGGCAAGGAGGATTGCCTGAAGCCCTACCTCGAGATTGCAGAGGATATCCTTTCGAAGGGCACGAAATCCTCGGTGCCCGTCCCGATCGGCGACCGCGAGATCTTCGAGATCGTCGGCGGCTGGCAGTAAGGCGCCGTTCAACAATGAATAAATAAGCGGATCGGAAGGTCCGCTTTTTTATTGTTCAATCACGGAAGAGGCTGATCGGGAAGACACATGGATAAACCTTTTTTTACGATCGCCTTGCGCATTACCCGGCTCCCTTCCAAACCTCTTACGTCCAGATTTAAAAAAGTTACAGAAATGATGCCGTTCCTGGCTCTATTTTACTGATATTGAAAGATGTAGAGGCAGTTTACACCATCCCCCTGCCGACGGATCGTCTGAATATCAGGGGCAGTTCATCCTCCAGAACTGAAAACATGAGCACAAAAGTCCTGCAAGGCAATTTCTGTTCCGGCAGAAAACATGCCGATTTCCCTTTCTTCCACGCGTTCGCCCGATTCAGCCCTGGCATGTCATGGTCGCTGCTCGCCTTTGCCGTCAGGTCATCGTTTTTTGTGTTCGCTCCACGCATCGTTCCTGTGACTTTCCATACGGAACAGGGACAAGGGCTTGACAAGGTGAACATTTCACGGGAACGCATTTTTTCCAGTGAGGGAAAATGGCGGATAAAAGACTGGGCATAGACTCGCTTTGTGATCGAGGGTTTGAACGGGAACCCGGGGCATCGGCAATTGTCTGAATTCGAGAGGATGTTATTTCGTTTGACTAAACATCAAAAGTGACCACTCATGCTGAAAACCGCAAAAAACAGGAAATTATCGACGGCTGTTCTTGCCGTCATGCTGTGCTGCTCATGTTCAACAGCTGAAGAGGCCCGGGCAGCCCAGGTGAACAACTGTCAAATCTATCCGATCTCGTCCGAGGTGCTCACCACTGCAGACAGGACGATCGTTGAAACACCGCCACCCGCCAACGCTCCCAGGATCGCTCCATACGAGATATCGAAATATGCACAATACGGTTACGGCTCATGGCAGTTCGGTCCCGGACTGAAAATGGAAAAGCGGTTCGACATCATGCCGCAGGGGTACGGAACAAAAGCCGGCGTAAAAACGGCACAGCTGCTGAGTTTTTTCACCATCAGCGATATTCATCTCGTCGACAAGGAAACACCTGCCCAGGCGGTTTTTTTTGGGTACAGAGGCGGAAAGCAGTCGATCATATCCGCGTATTCCGGAGTGATGCTCTACTCGACACAGGTCCTCGATGCGACGGTGCAGACAATCAATGCTTTGCACAAAACGCATCCCTTCAGTTTCGGCATTTCCCTCGGCGACAATTGCAACAATAACCAATACAATGAACTGCGTTGGTTTATCGATGTGCTGGACGGTCAGGTCATCAATCCGGATTCCGGTGCGAAGGATGATCCTGTTCCCGGTCCGGGCAACGACTACCAGGACATGTACAGGGCTGCCGGCCTCGACAGGTCCATTCCATGGTATCAGGCGCTCGGCAACCATGACCATTTCTGGATGGGGGTGAAACCACCAAGCGATTATATACGCAAAACACAGGTCGGCAGCCATATTCTCAGAATGGGTAATATTTTCGAACCTGACGGCTATGAAAAGAGGACCTTCTACATGGGAACGCTCGATGGCAGCACCCCTTATGGAAATATCACCGGGGTCGGGGTGGCGGCAAGCACTCCTGAACCGGCAAAGATACCCGCCGACCGCAACCGGCGCTCATTGTCGATAAAGGAATGGATGCAGGAGTTTTTCAATACGACCTCTTTTCCCAAAGGCCATGGCTTCAGCAGAGAGAATGTGAAAAAGGGATTTGCCTCTTATGCTTTCGAACCTGAAGCGGATATTCCCCTCAAGGTTATCGTCCTCGATGACACCCAGCGTAACGACGATCCTCCGGGCGATATCTATGGGCACAGTTCCGTTGACAGGGAGCGGTACAGGTGGCTGTTGAGAGAACTTGACAGGGGGCAGAAGGAAAACAAGCTCATGGTCATCGCCGCGCATATACCGATCGGTGTCGCGCCGGCGGGGGACGAAGTTGGATGGAACCGCTACGCTCCCGTAACCGAGGCGGAATTTATCGCAAAACTCCATACCTATCCGAACCTGATACTCTGGATTGCCGGACATCGTCATGAGAACACCGTCACTCCGATGCCCTCTCCCGATCCCTCAAGGCCTGAGCTGGGATTCTGGCAGGTTGAAACCGCATCGCTGAGGGACTATCCCCAGGAGTTCAGGATTTTCGATATCGTGCGCAACAATGACAATTCGATATCAATAATGACGACGGCCGTTGATCCTGCGGTGAAAGAAGGTACACCGGCGGCCCTTTCGCGTTCCTATGCTATCGCCGCGAAACAGATTTTCGAGGTCAAGGCTCCTGTTCCTTACAATGCCGAACTGTTCAAACAGCTTCCGGAAAAAATGCGGAAGCGACTGAAATCGTGCGGCGCATCTCCGGTAAAATCACCGGCACAGTGACGCGGGACGGAGGGTAGTAGCCTCCATGATGCCGGAGGACTCGATTTTCAGGCCTGAAGGGTTCTGCGCATCGTCAGGATCGCTGCCTCGTTGCAGGATGAGGCAGCGTCTTTTTTTCCGGGATGTAATTTCCTTTCAGATCGTGCAGGTGTAGGTGCAGAGGATGGCCCCGCTTTCTTTTCTGATCGACGCTTTGATGGTCGTTTTCGGGTTGACCAATGCTTCGAGCAGGGCCTCGAAGGTCCCGAGGTAGAAGTTGCCGACGACAGGCTGGCTCGGGCAGGTGACTTTTACGCTTATGACGGGCTGTTTCCCGGAAGTGTACCGGAACTCTCCGCTTCCGGCGAATGTCCAGGCGTTTTTGCTGATGGCGAACAGCAGGAGTCTGAATGCCGGGCCGGGCGGGAGCGGTTTGAGGATTTTCTGGAAAAACCCCGGGATCCTGACCCTGAGGAGGTATGCTGCGGTACGCCTTCCCGAATCTTCAAGGATCGTTGCGGTTTTCTGTTCTCCGATTTCCTTGAGAAGTGCACCGGCAAGGGCGTGGAACTTCGATTCATCGGTCATCTCGCTGGGCAGGTTGCCAATCCAGTGGCCCTGTCCGGCGCGCACGAGGATGGCCTCAGCTTCTTTTCCGCCAAACATGGCTTCGAGGGCTGCAACGGTCTGTATGATGGAATTGGGGCCGATTTTTGCGGGGTTGTTCATCCTGAAAGGTTTACTTCGTTATGGTCAGATCGATATGCTCGGCGGTCCACCGTGCACGGACACCGACCGGGGTCGGACAGACCGTGAACGGTTCGGAAGGGGTGAACGGATGGAGCGAGCCGGGGTTGCGGGGGATCCATGCATCCGGCTCTTTATCCACAGACGGGGAGAAAGCCATGACGGTATAGCGTCCCGGAGGAAGGTTCGTGAACGTGTAACTGAACGAGCCGTTGCGATCCCGGAATGCTTTTGTCCGGTAAATGGCAGACCTGGAACCGGTTTCCCTCGCTTCCACGATGACGGACGTGCCGCCGGAAATGCAGGTTCCCGATATCGTCCCGGTATCTTCGGGTTGCGATACGCTGAAACGCGATTCCACCGTCGGAAGTTTTCCCTTGCCCGTTAACGGTGATGCGATGGCTGAAAGGTCGACCCTGACTTTGTAGGAGTTTCCGGGTTTCATTTCCTGAAGCGGTTTCAATGCCCAGGTATAGGGATCGATAGCGGTAAGGGTATATGGAAGCACGCTCTTTCCCTGGATTTCCTGCAGGACAGCCGCTCTGGTTACTGCCGGTTTGTCCACCGGTTCGGTAAACCGGATGACGACCGCATTTCCGAGCGGCTGCACGCCTTTCGAGAGATAGGCGGGATCGGTCCCGTTTTCCGGAAAAACAGCAGCACCGAGTGGTTTCTCCGGGAGTTTTGCGCCGCTTCCGAAAAATTCGGTGCCGCCCGGTCCTTCGGGACCGATGCGGTAGATCCTGCCTGCAAGCATCGGTGCGGTGGCGAGGATGAATTCGTCATCGAGCATGCTCCGGTTTTTGCCGTACCAGGAAGTTATCGGAACCCGTGTACCCGATACCTGTTCCCGTACCTCCGGCAAACGGGAGCCGAATGTCGCAGGGCTGACCGGTCCACTGGTCCTGATTTCGATGTGCCTGCGGTCCAGCGCCCTGCAGGATACGACAAAGCCGGTTGCCGAGGGTCCCTTGCCAAGCATGAGCGACAATCCGGAAGTGCCATCGCTGGTGAACTCGGATGACGTGAGGGCGATTTCCTCATCGGGCCCGCTGTAACGCATGTCCCGCTGCCGGTCGTTCACGGCGAAAATCCTGTAGCGGCCGGGAGGGATGTTTCTGAAGGAAAATGTTCCCGTATCGTCTGTCTGGGTGAGAAAGTCCGGTGAACTCTTGAGAAGGGTTTTCGAGTCCGATGGTTCGCGTCCGGAGGAATAAGCCATGAGCAGCGTGTTGCCTGCCGTCGTGTAATCGCTGTTGTAGACTTTCCCCTGTATTGTTCCCCGGTTGATTGACGGCCCCGTCGAAAATGCGATGCTGAAAGGTTCCGAAAAACTTCTGCCCCTGAAATCTTTCAGGTTTTTATCGATGAAGAGCACATAGGTCGTATTGGGGTTCAGGGGCTCGAAAAGGCGTATTTCGGCTTTCCTGCCGTCAACAAGGAGATCGTATTTACCGACGGACGGTGAAAAAGCGATGGCCTTTGCCAGTTGACGTCCCGTGAAGAAATGGTTGAACGTGAGCCTGATCCTTGCGGGCGAAACATTGATTTCCGAAGGTTCGGGCGATGAGAGGACGACCCGGAGCGGGGTGGTGTCGGCCGGACCTCCGGATGGCGCGCGATCGGATGCACATCCGCAGGAAAGCATGATCAGGATAATTGCAAGAAGGTTTGCAATTCGTTTGGTGCCCTGCATCGTCATCATCCGTCTGCTTGGTGGAAGAGGCTTGGATTGTATCTGACCGTGAAAATTCGTAAATTAAAAACTAATGGAGTTCTATGAAAATATTTGGTAAAAAATTATAGATGGATTGTTCTATAGATGTCTATACGAAATTTTAAGGTTCTGTATGTCTCCGGTGAAGTTTCTCCTTTTGTAAGGATCAGCGCACTCGCTGATTTTATGGCATCATTCCCCCAGGCCCTGGAAGAAGAAGGATTCGAGGCACGCATCATGATGCCCAAATATGGTACGATCAACGACCGCAAGTTCCGGCTGCACGATGTTCTCAGGCTGTCGGACATCGAGGTTCCGCTGAAGGAGAAAACAGACTTGCTCAACGTCAAGGTGACCGCCCTGCCGTCAAGCAAGATCCAGACCTATTTCCTGTACAACGAGAAATATTTCAAGCGCAACGGGCTCTTTACCGATATACACAGCGGCAGCGACCTCAAGGGAATTGCCGAAAAGGTCGTCTTTTTCAATGTCGGCATTCTCGAAACCCTCGAAAGGCTCGGCTGGAAGCCCGATATCATCCACCTTCACGACTGGTATGCGTGCCTGTTGCCCCTGCTGCTGAAAACCGTCTATGCTTCGCATGACTTCTTCAGCGAGATTAAAACCGTCCTGACCGTCCACAATGTCTACCGGCAGGGCATCCTTCCATTCAAGGTTTTCCAGAAGCTTCTTCCGGAAGAGGTCTGTTCGTCGCTCCACCGGAACGGCGACGATGTCAACATGCTCTATACCGGCGTCGAAAACGTCGATCTCCTGACGACGACCTCGAAGCGCTATGCCGAGGAGATATCCAGCGACAGCGCGAACTCTTTCGGCCTTGGCCGGCTGCTTGGCGAACAACGGTCGAAGTTCCATGGCATTCTGAACGGCATCGACACGAGGCAGTGGAACCCGTCAACCGACAAACTCATCAAGAAGCGCTACAGCCTCGAGAACATGGAAGGCAAACCGGAAAACAAGAAAGCCCTTCTTGAAGAGGCAGGCTTGCCGTATGATGAAGGAACGCCGGTTGTCGGCGTCATTGCCAATTTCGATGAGTTCCAGGGTGCCGAACTGCTCCAGAAGAGCCTTGAACAACTGGCCCTGCTCGATATCCAGCTGATTATCTGCGGTACCGGAGACAAGAAGTACGAAAAGGTTTTCCAGGATTTTGCCGCCGATCATCCGGAAAAAGTGAGCGTCCGGACCGAGTTTTCCGACAGTTTCCTGCACCTTGCCATCGCCGGGCTCGATATCCTGCTCATGCCGGGCAGGATCGAATCGTGTGGTATGGTCCAGATGTTTGCCATGAATTACGGGACCATTCCGGTTGCCTATGCCGGGGGCGGGATTGTCGAAACGATCGATGACACCGCCGAAGAAAACGGTTCCGGGTTCCTTTTCTACGAATATACCACGGAGTCCCTCGTCGGCAAGCTCGGCGAAGCCCTCCGGCTTTACAGTGACCAGGAGCGGTGGCAGCAGATCGTCAATGCCGCGATGAGCAGGGATTTCGCCTGGAAAAACTCTGCGGAGCAATACGAAAGCCTCTACCGCGAACTTCTCGAGAAGCAGGGCTGACAGGTGCAGAAAATCAGGGTTCTTTTTCTCGACAGGGACGGTACCATCAACAAGGACCAGGGAGAATACATCTCCACCAGGGAGCAGCTCGTGCTGATAGAGCGTGCGGGTGAGGCCATTGCGCTTGCCCGCAGTGCCGGTTTCCGCATTGTCATCGTCACGAACCAGGCCGGTATAGCCAGAGGCATAACGACCACTGCCCAGGTCGAAGAGATCAACCTCCACCTCAACGAGCTGCTTTCAGCAATGGGGGCGGAATATGACCGCTGCTATTTCTGTCCATCGCATCCCGAGCATCCCCATCCCGAATACGATCGATTCACCGATTGCCGTAAACCGGCGACAGGCATGGTCGAACAGGCTGTGAGGGATTTTCTCGAGGAAGGGTTTTCCGTCGACAGGAGCGAGTCGTTTTTCATCGGCGACAAGACCGTCGATGTCGAATGCGGGCTCCGGGCAGGCCTGAGGCCGATACTGGTCAGGACAGGGCATAACGAGGAAGCGCTCTGCATGGAAAAGAACATTCTGCCCGAATTTGTTGCCGACGATCTCTACGAAGCCGTCGCCGGGCATATACTCGGATCCCTGCAAAGCGGCCATTCATCATAATCCATAGACTTTCGGCGGCTCATGCTGGGCCTTTACGTTCACATACCATTCTGCAGGTCCCGCTGCAATTATTGCGATTTTTTCCTCATCACCCGTCTGGACCATGTCGAGCATTTTTTCAAGGCCCTTTCGCGTGAAACCGAACTGCGCAGAAAAGAGCTCGAAGACAGGACGATCGGGTCCATCCATTTCGGGGGAGGGACCCCTTCGCTGGTCCCGTTCCGCTATATCGCTTCGTGGCTCGACCAGGTTTCCGGACTCTGCAGTTTTTCCCCGGATGTTGAAATAGCTTTCGAAGCGAACCCCGAGGACCTCGATGGCGATATGATGGACGAACTTCGCGGGACCGGCGTGAACAGGCTGAGCCTCGGTGTCCAGTCTTTCTGCGACAGGAAGCTGCTTGCGCTCGGACGAAAGCATACGGCCGCTGAAGCCCGATCGGTGACGGAACTGGCCATGCGCATTTTTCCGTCGGTGAGCGCCGACCTGATATGCGGCGTTCCCGGCGAGGACAAAACCCTCTGGGAGAGTGACCTCGATGCCGCTCTTGTCTTGAGGCCGCATCACCTGTCGGTCTACATGCTTTCCCTGGAACCGAAGACACTGCTTCACCGCGATGTTTCCAG
>JAAXXI010000086.1 GCA_013334565.1 Chlorobiaceae bacterium | reverse complement strand
TCACCGAGTACCTGAAGGTTCGCGGCAACGAGAAATCGCTGCCGTCGATCATCATGCAGGCTACCGGTGCGAGCGATGCCTACGGCGATTATGCCTCGCTCGCCACCCGTGCCCGCAAAGGGGAGCCCAAGGCGATGAAAGCGCGCGAAGCGGTCGACGAGCATACCAGGGTTTTCATCGAAGGGACGATCTTCGGCAACAGCAACCCCGCAACCGTTTTCAACCAGATTGCAGGGGGGACGAAACCCACGCAGGAAATGGCCGAAGCCATCAACGCCGCGCTTCAGGACGGGCTCGCTCTGAAGCGTGCGCTGCAGGACAACCGACAGGAGATGCAGAACTTCCTGCGCGCGCTGAAAGGCGAATACATACCGTCCGGCGCGGGAGGCGACCTGGTTCGTGACGGCGCAGGCATCCTGCCGACCGGCCGCAATATCCACGCCATCGATCCATGGCGCATTCCTTCGGAACTGGCGTTCAAGCGCGGCAAACAGATCGCCGATACCATCATCAGGCGCCATCTCGAAGAAAACAACGGGGAGTACCCCGAAACCATCGCACAGGTGCTCTGGGGCCTCGATACCATCAAGAGCAAGGGTGAAGCTGTCGCGGTCATCATCAGCCTTGTCGGCGCCGAACCTGCCTACGATGCACAGGGCAAGATCAGCCATTACCGGCTCATTCCTCTCGATAAGCTCGGACGCCCGCGAATCGATGTGCTGATCCAGATCAGCTCGATCTTCCGCGACACCTTCGGCGTACTTGTCGATCACCTCGACAAACTTGTCAAGGACGCAGCAAAGGCTATCGAGCCATACGAAATGAACCACATCCGCAAGCATGTCGATGCGGCCGTCAAGGAGGGCAAGGATTTCGAGAGCGCCACGTCGCGCCTCTTCACGCAGGCCCCCGGAGCATACGGCTCGCAGGTCGAGGAACTTGTCGAGGATTCCGCATGGGAGTCCGAGGAAGACCTCGACAACATGTTCATCAAACGCACCGGGTTCGCCTATGGCGGCAACCGCTACGGCGACCAGCAGACCGATATCCTCAAAGGGCTCCTCGGCACGGTCGACCGTGTCGTGCAGCAGGTCGACTCGGCCGAGTTCGGCATCTCCGATATCGACCGCTATTTCTCCTCTTCCGGGGCGCTGCAGCTTTCGGCACGACGCCGCAATCCGAAGGGTGATAACGTCAAGCTGAACTACGTGGAAACCTTTACGGCCGACGTCAAGGTCGACGACGCCGACAAGGCGCTCAAGGTAGAGTTCCGCAGCAAGCTGCTCAACCCGAAATGGTTCGAGACCATGCTCGAGCAGGGGCACAGCGGTGCCACGGAGATCAGCAATCGCTTCACCTACATGCTCGGATGGGATGCCGTCACCAAAGGCGTCGACGACTGGGTGTACAAAGAGGCAGCCGAGACCTACGCCATGGACCCGAAAATGCGCGAGCGCCTCATGAAGCTCAACCCGAAAGCGTTCAAGAACATTGTCGGCAGGATGCTCGAAGCGAGCGGACGCGGCATGTGGAACGCCGACCCGGACATGATCGAGAAGCTTCAGGATATTTACTCCGATCTCGAAGACCGCCTCGAAGGCATCGAAGTGTGATTGACTCTCAGGACTCAGGACTCAGTTCTCAGGACTGAGTCCTGGGAACTGGAAAGTGGGGTTTGCGGTATCAGGTTGTAAGTATCATGCAAATCGGGGAAGAGTCTTTTTGCGGCGATGAATGCTTTAAATAGGACTGATAAGACCGATAGGTCCGATAGGACAAATCCGGAACACAGTCCTCAGCACTTCCCAGATCCCACCTCTCCACTCTCCAGACCCCATACCTCACGGGTTCACAAAAATATGATCCGGGGGAAGGTCTGCGAGGTACCGTTCATACATGGTTTCGAATGCAGACTCCATATGTTTTGTAAAACGGACAGAATCGAACAGGGGGGTCGTCCACCTGTTACGTTCAAGTTTTTCCCTGACCAGCCTTAATTTTTCCGGATTCATCGCAAGCTCTACAGCCAAAGCTTCGTACTCTTCCCTTGAAGTGGCTATCAGTTCCTGAAGTCCGACAGCGCTCAGAAGGCTTGCCGCAACCCTCGAAGCGAAAGATTCTCCTATCAGCGTCACAAGCGGCAGGCCTGTCCAGAGGGCATCCATTGCCGTGGTGTGTGCGTTGCAGGGGAGGGTATCGATTAATAGGTCAGCTCTGCGGTGTCTGGCCAGATGTTCGGCATTTGAAGAGAAGCGCGGAGCAAATATAAGCCTTTCTGGATCAATCCCGCGGAACAAAGCTTCCCGTCTCAGGTTATCCGATGAAGCGGATACATCTTCGAGTAGCCACAAAACACTGCCCTCAACTTTTCCGAGGATAACCATCCAGGAGTCGAACACCTCGGGAGTTAATTTGGCATTATGATTGAAGCAGCAGAATACAAAACCTGTTTCTGGCAGGCCCAGTTCTGTTCTGGAAAATAACCGTTCTGCAATGAGCTGTTTTGAATCATGGGCCATATAGCAAAAAGGAAGGTAAGCTATTTTTTCTGTATAAAACTGCCGGTTCCTTTCGGGTATCAGAACGGGATCGGCTACAATATAATCGAAGTACGAAATTCCCAGCGTACCGGGAAATCCAAGATAATTGACCTGAACAGGAGCTGCCTGGAGGGCAAAAATTCCGGTGCGGCAAAAATTCATATACCCGCATAAATCTACTGCGATGTCTATTTCTTGCGCCCTTGACATTTCCACTACCTTCCTGTCAGAAATTGTTCTGACATCAATGAAACGGTCGAATGCTGCCGCAACACGTTCCCGAATTTCGTCGTTACCCATGGGAGAGAAACTAAATGCGGATATCTCGAAACGATCGCGGTCATGGAGTTCATACATTTCGGCTGTCAAGAGTGACATGGGATGTTTGCGAAAGTCAGGCGAAAAGTAGCCAATACGGATTTTTTCTTTCCGTTTGCGTTTGGTAATCACAGAAAAGGACTTATCTGGCGGATATTTAACGCTTCCATATCCTTCTGAAACCAGCTTCTGCAAAACAGGCGAATCCATCAGCAACAGAAGATGAAAAGGGATAACTGCTTTTTCTCCGCTCAAGATTTTTTGTTCAACCTTAATTTTTGATTCTTTAAACCCCCGCCACTCACAGATTAACATACGCGAGTTGATAACCTGCCCGAAGAGATATTGACAATCAGGCTGAAGGGAAAAAGCTTCTTCATAGCTCGACAAGGCATCAACATGGCGATTCAGCTCCCGCAGAAGTGCTGCACGCTTTGTATAAGCTTGAAAATATCCCGGATATTGTTCGATAACTTTGTCGATACAAATAAGGGCTTGATGAAAAAACCGACGCTTCATCAAGGTATCTACAAGGTTGAGATGCGCATCCATGTAGTCCGATTTGTATAATACAGCGTTTTTATAACTTGCTGATGCTTCTTCAAGAAGCATCAGAGCTTTCAGGACATTTCCGCGGTTATTCCATGCTTCAGCATAATACTTCCTTATTGCAATCGCCCTGTCGATGCTTGACAGTGCTTCGTCATACCGTTCAAGCTCCTGCAGCGTCACTCCGCGGTTGTTCCATGCCTCTGCATGATCACGCCTGATAGCCAGTGCATTGTCGAAACTCGATAAAGCTTCTTCGAACCGATTCAGCTTCTGAAGGGCAACACCCCGGTTGGTAAAGGTTTCAATGTCACCAGGACGGATGGTGAGGGATTGTTCATAGCTTGCAAGCGCCTCTTCGTATCGCCTGAGCTCGAGAAGGACATTGCCCCGGTTATTCAGCGTTTCGGGATGACGTGGCTTCAGTTTATGGGCCCTTTCAAACATGCCGAGCGCCTCTTCGAACCGGTTCTGCTGGGCATAAGCGGTGGCAAGCAGGAAAATCGCATCGAAGTTTGCAGGCTGAAGCCGAAGGACAGATGTATAGAGTTCTTCTGCCCGAGCCAGCATTCCCTGCTGGTGAAACATGAATGCGGATTGCAATGTTGCGGCAGGGTCTTTCATCACTTCAAACGATAACGTCTGTTTAAAATCGAGGGATATCGTGAACCGATCCAAAATGGAATCGTTGAGGAAAATATACCAAATTCAGGGTACGCACCCCATGAAAAGGGTACAGCCGAGGACAGTCGTTCGTGATGCCAAATATTCTTACTCCGGCAGCAATACATCTCAAGGCAATCCATGCAATGGAACTGTCAGACAAAGCCGGATCTTTTCCCGCTAAACTGGATTGAAAGTTCTTAATCGCCGGAGCAGTAATGAAAAAAGCCCGGGGTTGCAGCCCCGGGCAGCTTGTCATACAGCAAGAACAGAGGAGAGATTCGTTACCGGCCGAGCGCCCTGATCATCGCCTCGCCGATATCGGCAGGGCTGTCGACGACATGGATGCCCGCGGCCTCCATGACTTTTATTTTGTCTTCCGCGGTACCTTTACCACCAGAAACGATAGCTCCCGCATGGCCCATCCTGCGTCCCGGAGGAGCAGTTCTGCCGGCGATGAAGCCGACGACCGGCTTATGGAAATGCTGCCTGATATATTCGGCAGCCTCTTCCTCCGCGCTGCCGCCGATCTCGCCGATCATCACGAGACCTTCGGT
>JAAXXI010000004.1 GCA_013334565.1 Chlorobiaceae bacterium | reverse complement strand
CTCCACGCATGGTTGAAAGATACCATTAGTGCGAATATTCGAGAATCAGAAAATGCTAAACGCAATAAAAATAATGTCTTAATATTTTGTATCCGCAGATTTTCAAAAAGTGGCACAAGTCAGGAAATATAGCACTCATTTTACTTAATTACGAATAAGCTCTTATAAAGATCGGCATCGTCCATTTCGAAGACAAGGCAGAACTCGACATCAAATACACTGGCAACCGGTTTTTCATTTGTCGCGGCATCAGCGATGAAACACAACGACTTGCCTCGGCTCTGGAACACATCAGAAATGCACAAACTTCCGGCGTCCATCTTCTCATCATGCCAGAGCTTACCATCACTCCGGCCATACGCACAAAAATCAGCGAACGGATGATGGACCTCGCGCTCAGTGACGGCGAAGACCATGAACTCTCCGTTCCGATAGTCGTTTCAGGCAGCTTTCACGAACAATTCGAAAACAAATGGCGCAACCATGCAGAAGCACTCTCCGGACACGACGGGACAACTCTATTCAGTTCAGATAAACGGGAAGGAGTCACCTATAACAAATACGGGGAGTTGATCGAAACCTCACCGACACCGATAACCTGTCTCACATCGTCTCTCGGACTGATCGGCATGGCTATCTGCCGGGATCTGTTCGCGGGAAATTCCGCCACTGTCCTGCAATCTTTACCTCTCGACTGGCTTCTGGTACCAAGCATGAGCAACAAACTCAGTCCACACAATGAAAAGGCAAAATATTTACACGATACGAAAGGAGCCATTATCGCTGTCGCCAATCAGCAGATGCCCGATGCAGAGGAATACGAACCGGGATTCGTGTATCATGATGAAAACGAAAAAGCTGAAACCGAATTGTCCATAATCACCATCCAACACCCTGATATCAAGCTTAAAGTCGTCAGATAAGCAGAGATGAATTTTTTATTGATTAAATAATGTTAAATTATTTTTATCGATAATACCTTAGAATAGTTTAGTACAATGAACACACTGAATCTGAATATCAGTGATCCTTCCATGCTTGTCGACAAAGCAACGCCGATCGAATTGCTGAGTGCTATCCGTAATCTTAAAGAATGGGGCAAAACCGAGCTGAACGTCGTCAACCGGCTCATTTCAGTCTGGTCGGCAAGAGCAATCGCGAATCCGAACGATCGGGAAGGCATATCGGAACTACAACGCCTGATCCATTACACGTTGCATCGAGCCAACACGGCAAAAAGTCTTCCAGAGGAATATCGATACCGGTGGGAGGAGGCAAACGATATGCTTGAAGCAAGACGGCTCAATCTTGTACATGCAGATCCGGATGCTCAGTTCGCACGCCGTCATGTCAGAGAAATCCTTGTATACTTGCACATAACCGGCAACCATGAGCGACCTCAGTCAGATCTTGCGGATCGCCTCGGTGTAACCACCGGTCGTGTAACGCAACTCATCGGCAATCTCGAAGCCAACGGCCTCATTACCAAAAGAAAGCACGGACGAGACAATCTCCTGAAACTGACTGAAACCGGGTTGCAATACGCTAAAAAAATCGATCAAAAGCGCGACACCGAAAACCATCGCGCAGCAAGTTTCCTGAAAATAGCATCATGACACCCTTTACCATCACCTTTTACAGCTACAAAGGCGGGGTCGGGCGGAGCCTGCTCGCCGCCAATGTAGGTGTGCTGTGTGCCAGAAGAGGCAAAACGCTGCTCTGGGACCTCGATATCGAAGCACCGGGCATGCATAACATACCCGGCCTCTATCCATCGATAATTGAAAAGGGTTTTTTCGAGTGGCTGATCGAATGGCAGGATTCAAAGAAAAGCGCGAAGGGTGCTGATTACAAGAAGCTGACCAAACGTATCTGCCAGATTCCAACCTCGGAAAACCTTTTCATCCTGCCTGCGTATGGCGAAAATAAGGACTTTGCCGGACTGTACCAGGAAATTCAATGGGACGATTTCCTCGCACGGGACCTCGACAGCGGCCTTACTTTGTTCCATCTTGCGCTCGAAGCATTCGGCGAGGCCGGATTCGAAACGGTGATCCTCGACTCCCGAACCGGCATCACGGATATCGGAGGACTGCTTGCCGCTCTGCTGCCCCACGTCACAGTACTTGTGGGAAACTACGGACGCCAGAATACCAAGGGGCTCGCCCATGTATGGAAGGCCCTCGAACCGGCAAGCGAAGGCAAAATCAAATTACGCGGTCACTTGCCAAATCTTACACGAATACTCGTTGCTTCGCCAATAACCGATGTAAACAAATTAAGGGCTGTCGGCAAAGAGATATGGAAAGAAGCTTTCGGTATAGAACAAAGAGAAGTTGTAACGATTCCATTCGACGAAAGCCTGCAATATACCGAAGAGTTGTATGCGGCAACAATGCCTGATCATATCGTAACATCTGCATACAAGGAACTTGAACATAAGATCGAAACTGTACGCCAGCAGGTCATCGCCGAAACCGAATCGGCACGCCGAAGTGAAGAGGCGCGTCCCGATATCATTTCCCGTTCACCCAGAAGCAAGCTCGAACAGGGGAAGAGTTTTGAGGATAAAGTGGCGCACCTGCTGCGTCTGCTTGGCTACTCCGTAGAACGGGAACAGTCGGTCGACAGCAACCGCATAGACCTTGTCGCCCGCAAACGGGCAGATTTTGGCCGTGAAGAGGTCTATTTCGTTGAATGCAAGGATCATCAGGCCGTCATTCCAAAAAAAACGGTTCAGGTATTCAAAACCTGGCTCGAAGGTTCGTCGGCAAGACAGATGCAGGCTAAAGGTATCATCGTTGCCGCAAAAGATTTCAGCCCCGATGCTCGCGGCTACGCAAGGGAACAGGGACTCCAGGCACTCACCTACGATGAGCTTGAACGAAACCTCTTCGACTTCTCGCCCTACCTCGCCCGAATCCGACAGCGTTATGAGGCAAGCCCTATAGCCGCAAGTTATGTCGATCAGTTTCTTGCACTTGAAAACAAACCGGATGACAAACTGGCTTCGATGCTGCCCCACGCTCTCGACTGGGTGGCAGGGAACGGCAGCCGTCTCTGGCTGGTGCTTGGCGATTACGGTACCGGCAAAAGCACGATGATCGAGCGTCTCGCTTACGAACTGGCCCGCAAATATGAAACCGATCCCGAAAGCCCGGCACCAATCACGATCAACCTGCGAAATTTCCCGAACGCCATTTCGCTCGAAAGCCTGATACGGGAACACCTTGAAGCCGAACTCCACACCGTGCTCAATCCGGAAATCGTATTGCACCTGCTCGAAGCCGGCCGTGTGGTGCTCCTGCTCGACAGTTTCGATGAAATGGGCGTCGCCCGGCCTGGGCGGAGCGTCGAAGAGCAGTTCCGCCAACTTGCCCGCCCGACGTCAAACGCAGGACTTACAGCTCGCGGCAACCGTATACTCATCACCTCACGAAGCCACTTTTTCAGGGATACGAAAAGCGCCCGCCGCGCCGTTCAGGGCAATGACGAACTGTTCGAACCCGAATCGCCGCTCGGAAAGGCCGCCCGCGCATTTGACGCAACCATCGACACCCTGCCGGTCTTCACAAAAGAACAGATCTCCAGGTACCTGCAGAAACGTCTCGGCTCCATCGAGGGCGACAGGGCACTCCGGTTTATCGAGGAGACCTACGGCCTTCGCGAGATCGCATCTACTCCCCAGCTGCTCGACATGATCGTCGCCTCACTGCCGGACCTCATGAAACAGGGCGAAAAGATAACCACGGCATCCCTCTACCTGACGTATACCAACAAATGGCTGAACACGGTACGACTGATCCAGGGCGAGGTCAACCCGGAACATATGCGCGAATTGCTCGAACGCATGTCATGCGAACTCTGGAGCCGACCTCGCAACCAGATTCACTATGCCGACCTCTCCGCTTTGCTTCGCAAGGAGCAGTTGCTCAATCGCAACATAGACAGCGAGCGGGTCGATCTTGAAATGCGCACCGCGGCCTTTCTCGTCCGAAGCTCCGACGGCTATTACCGGTTCTCGCATAAGAGTTTTCTTGAATTCTTTTTCGCTCGAGCCCTTCTTCGCGCATTGAAAGATGACCGTTTTTCCGAAGCGCTCGCGTATGGATGGGTCAATCAGGAGGCCACCGACTTCCTTCTCGACCTGGTCGAATCGGAAAAAGATACATCTGACAAGCTGACTCTTGCTATTCGAACGATCCTTGAAAACTCCTATAAAGAGATATCCTCAGAAAATGCCTTGTTGATTGCGCTTCATACGGCATCATTCAGGGTCAAGGCAGAATGGGGAAAACATAAAAATTACGATATTTTCGCACCTGATCAACGTCGGATGGCGCAGAAACAACTGATCCCGCCAGGCGCAAACATGAAAGGGGCTCAACTGGCCGGGACACGCCTGTCGGGTCTCTTTGCCGACGAAATCAATTTCAGTCATGCCAACCTGAAAGGTTCCTCCCTTTTTGCCGCCGATCTTCATAAAGCCTGTTTTGACGGTTCCCTACTGGATGACGCATTGCTTGACAGTGCAAACCTCGCGGAATCGAGTCTGCGATATACCAGTGCCCTCAGAATACAGGCTCGCGGTATCGACATCAGCAAAGCTGACTGCAGAAACGCTGTTTTCGATGACTCGGACCTGCGCAATTTAAATGCAAATAACACGGATTTATCCGGGTCAAGATTTCGACTTGCCAGGCTTGCAGAAGCTGACTTCAGCAACACAAATCTTTCTTCTGTAAACCTCATTGGTGCCACATGGCCAAATGCAAAGGGTCTACCATCAGATGCCGGACGTTTTCCTGAAAACCCTGTAATTGCAAATGTTAATATCAGTGGAGATAGAATTTATGCCTGTGCATTCTCTCCTGACAGCAACATCATCATCACTGCTGGCGATGGTGTTCGCGCTGATATCTGGGATATTTCTTCTCGAAAAAAAATTTTAAGCTTTTTAGGTCATCCTTTCGGAATCTATACCTGCGCTTTTTCACCTGACGGTAAATCTATCATCACCGCTGGCGATGACAGCTTCGCTCGACTCTGGGACGCCAGATCAGGCAAAGAAATTCGTAGCTTCGAAGGGCATTCTGCCCCGATTCGAGCCTGTACGTTTTCGCCTGACGGTAAATCTATCATCACCGCTGGCGAAGACACTATAGCTCGCCTATGGGACATTCAATCCGGCGAAGAAATTCGTAGCTTCGAAGGGCATTCTGCCCCGATTCGAGCCTGTATATTTTCGCCTGACGGTAAATCCATTCTCACTGCTGGCAACAGCACTATAGCTCGACTCTGGAACATTCAGTCCGCAAAAGAAATCCAGTGGTTTAATGGGCATTTCAAACCGATTCTTGCTTGCGCTTTCTCGCCTGACGGCAACTCAATTCTCATCGCTGGCAACGACAGCATTGCACTTCTCTGGGATGCTCGTTCCGGTAAAGAAATTCAGCGGTTCAAATGCATATCAAAATGGATTTCCACTTGCACATTCTCACCGGACGGAAACTCCATTCTCACTGCTGGCGATACCGGTATCGCTCAATTATGGGATGTTAAAACAGGTAAAGAAATCCAGCGTTTCGATGGACAATTCGAACCGATTCTCACCTGCGCATTCTCACCGGACGGAAACTCCATTCTCACCGCTGGCGATGACAGCATTGCACACCTCTGGAATGCGCGTTCCGGAATTGAAATACTATGCATGTCAGCCACAAGATCATCCTGGCTGACATGGTCTCGAGTCGACAATCGCTGGGATGGACAGGGAAAATTGACAGATCAATTGCGATATATAGACAAAGCGGAAATGCCGACAGGAGAACCTGACTGGGTCCCGCGCAACTGGATTGCAACCGATCTGCCGGAACTCAAAGGGTTAACACCCCTGAATTTTACCTGACGACACCAGTGGCTTTCGATTACACCACCCTCGACCTGCTCCGCCAGAACCACCCGGCATGGCGACTGTTGCGCGCCCAGCATGCTCCCCTGGTGGCGTCGTTTCTGCATCGGGTGTTCATCGTTCCCAATATTCGTACCCTCTCGCAGGCTGACCTTGTCGAGAAGCTGGAGGATGAACTGTTCGCCCTGCGCCGGCAACTTGGTGAAAACGCGTTCCCCGGCTCTGCTCAGAGCTACCTGAACGACTGGGCGGAAAACGACAAGGGGTGGCTGCGCAAATTCTATCCCGTCGGCGATGATGAGCCCCACTACGATCTCACCCCTTCCACCGAAAAAGCGATAGCATGGCTGGAGAGCCTCTCCGAAAGGGCATTCGTAGGAACTGAATCGAGACTGCTTACCCTTTTCGAGCTGCTGCGCCAGATGAATACAGGAAGTCAGGCCGACCCGGAAATCCGGATTGCCGAACTGCAGCGGAGGCGCGATGAAATCGACGCTGAAATCGAACGCATCCATGAAGGTGAAATCATCCTGCTCGACGATACATCTCTCAAGGACCGATTCCAGCAGTTCCTGCAACTGGCTCGTGAACTCCTTGCTGATTTCCGCGAGGTGGAGCACAACTTCCGCATGCTCGACCGGCAGGTACGAGAGCACATCGCTCTCTGGGAAGGGAGCAAAGGAACTCTCCTGGAGGAGATCATGGGCAAGCGCGACACGATTGCAGATTCCGATCAGGGCAGAAGCTTCCGCGCATTCTGGGACTTCCTGATGTCTCAGTCCCGACAGGAGGAGCTGACCATGCTGCTCGAAAATGTTCTGAGTCTGCCTCCGGTTGCCGAAATGGGTCCTGAACCCCGTCTGAAGCGGGTGCATTACGACTGGCTTGAAGCCGGAGAGCACACGCAGCGCACGGTAGCCCGTCTGTCCGAACAGTTGCGCAGGTTCCTTGACGACAAGGCGTGGCTCGAAAACAGGCGCATCATGGATATCCTGCACGACATCGAAAGCAAAGCCCTCGCCTTGCGAGAATCGATTCCCGGCGGCAGCTTCATGCCGCTTTCGGATAATTACGCCGAAATCGAACTGCCGCTCGAAAGACCGCTCTTCCGGCCACCGTTCAAGCCGTTGATCGAAAGCATCGCGCTTGACCAGGGAGATGCAGATATCGACACCGCAACGCTCTATGCCCAGGTGATCGTCGATCGCGCCGAACTGTCCCGGCAGATTCGCAAGACGCTGCAGGAGCGGAACCAGATCAGCCTCGGCGAGGTGATTGCCCGCTATCCCCTGCGCCACGGCCTGGCCGAACTCGTCACCTACCTCCAGATTGCAGGAGAGTGGCCGTTTACGGCAGTGGATGAAGAGAGTGAAGAACGGATCGTATGGGAAGGAGAAAACGGCGTGAAACGACAGGCGACGCTGCCGCGCATTATTTTTGTAAGGAATGGGTAAGAGAGTGGGGTGTGGGGAATGGGGAATGGGGAAGAAAAAAAAGCTTAGTCCTGAGCACTTAGCACTCAGCACTGAAAAAAGAAATGGGGACTGAGGGGAAGAAAAAGGAGACCCGTCCTCCGTTCAGTTCAGGATTTCCCGGCTGAAAAAACATTCCATGATACACGACAGTTTCATTAATGATAAATTGATACTGAACTTGCCAAGATACGGTCACTTTTCGATATTCTTCGATGAACCCGACTGATACGCATACCCCTCGACCGGAAACTGCACCCCGTGAGCTTTCACAGGTGGTGATAGCTCTACTGAAAGGGGTGATTTACCAGGAGGAAAGCCCTGCGCTCTGGAATACCCTCCTGAACCTGCAATCCGGCGTTCGGGACTATGTCGCCGTGCTCGGACTCGACCTTATGCTTGACGAATCCGAAGGGTATGCCTTTCTTCGCTCCCGTTCCTCTGTCGAGGAGGAGGCTGGCGACACCATACCACGACTGGTAGCAAGGCGACAACTCTCCTATCCGGTCAGCCTTATGCTCGCACTGTTGCGCAAAAAACTTGCCGAATCCGATGCCGGAGGCGGAGAGACGCGCCTTATCCTTTCGCGTGACGAAGTGGCTGAGCTGATCCGCATCTTCCTCCCGGCAGGCTGCAACGAAGTGAAGCTCATCGACCAGGTCGATGCCACCATCAACAAGATTGCCGAACTGGGCTTCATCCGCCGCCTTCGCGGCGAAAAGCAGATGGTCGAGGTGCGACGGATCATCAAGGCATTTATCGATGCCCAGTGGCTGGCCGATTTCGACCGCCGCCTCGACGATTACCGCCGTCTGGCCGGAAAATCAGCGGAGGAGCTGGATGGCTGAAACCCTCGAATTCGGATTCATCGCAGACGACCGCCTCGCCGGATTCCGCCTGCAGCGCCTTGAAGTGTTCAACTGGGGCACCTTCGACGGCCGGGTCTGGACGCTTCGTCTCGATGGCCGCAACGGCCTGCTCACAGGCGACATCGGTTCGGGCAAATCGACACTGGTTGATGCTGTCACCACACTGCTTGTGCCGAGTCAGCGCATCGCCTACAACAAGGCCGCCGGAGCAGACACCCGCGAGCGCACGCTCCGATCCTACGTGCTCGGTTTCTACAAATCGGAGCGCCAAGAGTCGCTTGGAGGCGGAGCCAGACCGGTCGCACTGCGTGAGATCAATACGTACTCGGTGGTGCTCGGGGTATTTCACAATGAAGGTTACGGCAAAACGGTCACCCTCGCCCAGATCTTCTCGTTTAAAGATCCCGCCGGACAGCCTGCGCGCCTTTTTGCGGCTTCCGAACGTGACCTCTCCATTGCCTCGGACTTCTCGGGATTCGGCACTGAGATCTCCGCCCTGCGCAATCGCCTGCGTGCCGGCAGCATCGAGGTCTTCGACAGCTTCCCGCCTTACGGTGCCTGGTTCCGCCGCCGCTTCGGCATCGAAAACGAACAGGCGCTGGAGCTGTTCCATCAGACCGTTTCGCTCAAGTCGGTTGGAAACCTCACCGACTTCGTACGCAGCCACATGCTCGAACCTTTCGACGTCGAGCCCCGCATCACCGCCCTGATCCGCCATTTCGAAGACCTCAACCGCGCGCACGAAGCGGTCCTCAAGGCAAAGCAGCAGATCGGCATGCTTGAACCCCTTGTGGAGGATTGTGACCAATACCTGCAACTTTCGGCCTCCACCGAAGAACTCCGTGGATGCAGGGATGCCCTCCGCCCCTGGTTCGCTTCGCTCAAGCTCGGCCTTCTCCAGCACCGTCTCAACTCTCTCAAAGAGGAGTTGACACGCCATCAGAGCGCAGTCGAACATCTCGAAAAAAAGAGGCGCGAAGGACAGGAAGATGAACGCAACCTGCGTCGGACCATTGCCGAGAACGGAGGCGACCGGATCGAGAGCATCGCATCGGAAATCCGGTTGAAACAGGAAGAGCTCGAACGCCGAAAGCAGAAATCCTCCCGTTACGAAGAGCTTTTACGTCATCTCGGCAAAGCTCCTGCAGCAACCGCCGAAGAGTTCCTCAGCCAGCGCACCGGACATGAAGCAATGCGCGAGAGCACCGAAGAACAGGGTGCAAGCGTCCAGAACGATCTCAACGAAACGGGCGTCTCGCTTGCCCGCGAGCAGCAGGAGAACCTGGATCTCATGGCAGAAATCGAGAGCCTGAAGGCACGTAAAAACAATATCGATGACCGGCAGATCGCCATGCGTCGTGACCTCTGCCGGGCACTGAACCTCGACGAAACTGAAATACCTTTCGCAGGTGAACTGCTTCAGGTACGCAAAGAAGAAGCAGTGTGGGAAGGAGCTGTCGAACGATTGCTTCGCAATTTCGCTCTCTCGCTGCTTGTACCCGATACCCGCTATGCACTGGTGGCCGAGTGGGTTGATCGCACCCATCTCAGGGGACGCATCATCTATTTCCGGGTACGTCTGCCAGCCCGCCGCGAAAACCTGCCCGAAAACCCGTCCACCCTGCCGTATAAGCTCATGATCAGGTCGGACTCCCCTTATTTCGACTGGCTCGAAAGAGAAATAGCCCATCGCTTCGACCTGGTCTGTTGCAGCAGTCAGGAGGAGTTTAGGCGGGAGAAAAAAGCGGTCACGATGTCCGGACAGGTCAAAATGCCCGGCGAACGCCATGAGAAAGACGACCGCCACCGCCTCGACGACCGCAGCCGTTATGTGCTCGGCTGGAACAACGTTGCAAAGATTGCCGTGCTCGAAGAGAACGCCCGCAGGAAAAGCGAGTCTCTCGGTGAACTGAAAAAGCGTATGGATGAACTGCACAAGGAGCAGACGCACCTGAAAGAACGCCTCAGCATCCTCTCGCGGCTCGACGAGTATTCCGACTTCCTCGACCTCGACTGGAAGCCGGTTGCTGTCACCATCGCCCGGCTTGAAACCGAAAAACGCGAACTCGAGAGCACCTCGGACATGCTGCGGACCCTTGCCGCTCAGCTCGCAGAGACGGAGAACGGACTCAGGGAAACTGAACGGTTACTCGACGAACGCAAGGACAGGCGGTCGAAAACCGAGCAGAAAATCAGCAGCGCGAAAGAGCTTGAGGAGCAGGCACGGCAATCCATGACCGAAGCCATGTCGGAGACGATCGTGCGCTTCGGGAGGCTCGATGCCCTTCAGGCGGAGATGCGGGAGAATCGTGCTCTTACCGTCGAATCGTGCGACAGCCGTGAACGCGATATGCGCGACTGGCTGCAGGGAAAAATTGACGCCGAAGACAAAAAGCTCTCACGCATGAAGGAAAGGATCATCAGGTCGATGACAGAGTACAACGAAAAATGGAAGCTTGAAACCCGCGAGGTCGATGTCAGCATCGCTTCTGCAGGAGAGTACCGTTCGATGCTCCTGCAGCTACGCGCGGATGACCTGCCGCGCTTCGAAGATCGCTTCAAGGAACTGCTCAACGAAAACACCATTCGTGAGGTGGCCAACTTTCAGTCGCAGCTCGCCCGCGAGCGGGAGACCATCAGGGAGCGTATTTCCCGGATCAACAATTCGCTCACACAGATCGACTACAACCCCGGCCGATACATCAGCCTCGAAGCGCAGCCAAGCCCCGACGCCGACATCCGCGATTTCCAGGCCGAGCTCAGGAGCTGCACCGAAGGTGCCCTCACCGGCTCGGACAACGCCCAGTATTCCGAAGCTAAGTTCATTCAGGTGCGCAGAATCATCGACCGGTTCCGCGGACGCGATGATTTAACAGACCTCGACCGGCGCTGGACTGCCAAGGTGACCGACGTTCGCAACTGGTTCGTCTTCGCTGCCAGCGAACGGTGGCACGAGGACCATACCGAACACGAGCACTATGCCGATTCGGGTGGCAAGTCGGGAGGGCAGAAAGAGAAACTTGCCTATACGGTACTCGCAGCCAGCCTCGCCTACCAGTTCGGCCTCAAACAGGATGAGGTGCAATCGAAATCCTTCCGCTTCGTGGTTATCGACGAGGCTTTCGGCCGCGGTTCCGACGAGTCGGCCCATTACGGCCTGCAGCTCTTCGCCCGGCTCAACCTGCAACTGCTCATCGTCACCCCGTTGCAGAAAATCCACATCATCGAACCCTTCGTATCAAGCGTTGGATTCGTGCACAACCAGGACGGACGGGCATCGGTGCTGCGCAACCTCAGTATCGAAGAATACCGTACAGAAAAACGGAACATGATGCGATGAACTGGACGACTCCTGCCGACCTCAAAGCCCAGGTGCAGAAGCTCTGGAGCCGGGGCATGCTTCACTGCGCCATCATCGGGGAAAGAGAGCTGTTTCCTCTTCGCCTGACGTTCAAAGGACCAAATTCAAATCAGTTGAGTGAATGTTTCGCTGATGTGCGTGCATGGATCTTGCAATTGAAAGAAGCAGCCGGAGCCTACCGCATCGTCTGGCGCACCGTCAAACACCAGGTGATCGGGGTCAACGACATCCCGTCCGAAATATGGATCGATTCCATGGATGATGCTCTCGGATTCATAGGCAAGCATAAAGCCGCCGCGGAGTTCTCACGCATGGCCGCCATCACCCGACGTCTGGAGCCATCTCTTCTTCCATGGCTTTCGAAACGTCCTGTGCGCGCACTCGAGCTGGCAGAAGCATGGCCGCTCATGCTGCAGATAGTCGCGTGGCTTCGCGAACATCCCCGCCCCGGCATCTATCTGCGGCAGATCGACCTGCAAGGAGTACACAGCAAGTTCATCGAAAACCATCGGGGCGTGCTGTCCGAACTACTCGACCTCGCCCTGCCACAGGAATCGATCGATAAACAATCCAGCGGAACCGGGAACTTCTGCAGACGCTACGGCTTCCGCGACAAACCTCTGAGAGTGCGATTCCGTATACTCGACCCGGCTCTTTCGATCCTGAAGCACGGTACCGACCAGGATATCACTATTACCAGGGAAGACTTTTCCCGGCTCGACCTCAGGACAGAAAAAATCTTCATCACCGAAAACGAAATCAACTTCCTTGCCTTGCCCCCGATTCAGGGAGCCATGGTCATCTTCGGTGCAGGTTACGGGTTCAGCAACCTCACCGCTATCGACTGGCTGAAGAATCGCAGGATGTATTACTGGGGCGACATCGACACCCACGGTTTCGCGATCCTCAACCAGTTCAGGGAGCTTTTTCCCGAAGCATCTTCATTTCTGATGGACCGGCAAACATTTCTGCAGCACCGCCATTTCTGGGAAACAGAACCTTATCCCGTAACAGCAAGCCTCAACCGGCTGAGCACCGACGAGCAGGAACTGTACGAACAGCTTTGCAACAACCACTGGGGGGAACAGGTAAGGCTTGAACAGGAAAAGATCAGCTACGGCACACTGCTTGAATGCCTTGAAAACATCTGATAAGAAAACACACCAGGATCAGCGGCGACACACACAGATGCAGAAACAAACAGGCTCAGGAAGCCATTCCTATCCGGCTATTTCCGTGCCAGGATCCTTCCCCTTCCAACCTTGCCGGCAGCCGAGGCGTCGCGCCAAAGGGCGATGCCGCGTTCCACCTCTGCATACATGTCCTGACCGTAGTTCTCCACGATCGCCTGGCGAAACTCGTTCTGCACCTTGTCAAGATACATTTGGATATTATCAGCGAAATCGGGGGTGAGGTCTTCCTTCTCGATCACCTCCAGGCCGGCATTTTCTGCAAGGGCTGCATAGCCTCCAAGAGTTTCCATGTAGGGAAAAACCATGAAGGTGTTCAGGGCAAGCCACTCGTCCCCGGTCATCGGGCCGGTCTCCAGCCAGTCGGTAAATGCCAGTACCCCGCCGGGTTTCAGAACACGGGCGCACTCTTCGATCAGCCGCTTTTTGTCGGTGATGTAACACCAGGCGTCCTGTCCCCACACCACATCGAAGGTGTTTTCAGGAAAGGGCATGTCGAGAGCGTTCCCCAGCCGGTACTCGATCCGCTTCTCGAGCCCGACCTCTTTTGTGCGCCGGACAGCCTCTTCATGCATACGCACGGTCGCGTCCAAGCCGGTAACACGGCAGCCGTACATGCGGGCCAGATGGCGCGCAGGGCCGCCAAGCGCGCTGCATACGTCGAGCACGTGGCTGTCGGGATCGATCCCTGATTTCGCTGCGAGAATGTCCGTCTCCACCGCACCGCCGACATGGATCTGGTCGCCCATGAGCATCTCCCAGAGAATTCCGCCTGGTCCGTCATAGACCTCGTTCACGTTTCCGATGGTGACATCGAGTTTTTTTATCGTCATTCCAGGACCTCCTTTTTCCGGTTGCAGAGTTACGTTGTTTAGAGATTGTTGCGTATCAGCCAGCATTTCGGGTCGAGACCGTCCGCGTCGCCGTTGTAGTGCCAGGCGCTTGCCCGGCAACCCCAGCAATGGGGATTGTTCGTGCAGGTATCGCAGGGAGCGGGCAGGTTGCAGACCTCGTGCAGTTCTCCGTGAACGAGGGTATTGCCATGTCTGGCGATGATCTCCCTGAAAGGAGTCGTCCGGATATTGGCCACCCCTTCACGGATGACCGAGCAGGGGGTCACGTCTCCTGTGAATGTCACCGTGGCCATGGTGCCGCAATAGTATTTGTCGGTATCCATCCCGGCAATGGACATGTTGTCGCTTCCGTAATTGATCCGGTCGCGCTCGGTGTAGACCTGCCGGATTTCATCCAGCCGGGGTTCGAATGCCCGCCATTCGGCACCCATTCCGGCCGGATTGAACATGGTCAGGCAGGTTCGGAGACCTTTCTGTTCGAACCACCAGCGCATCGTTCTGATGGCGTCTTCCGGACCCTGCAGGGTGGTATAGGTGATGCAGTTGATCATGCTGTCGGCGGGCTTGCCGAGATCGAGCATGTTCGTCACGCCATCGACGACGGCATCGATGAAGTGCTGATTGCCGCCGCGGTGAAGTTTCGCATAGACTTCCGGGGTGATGGAATCGACGTGCACCGAGACAAATCCGCCTTCGGTCACTTCATGCACCCTGGCGGCAGTCTGTCTGTTCCTGAGGGGCAGCCCGCTGGTCCAGACATTGTTGACCAGGCCGAGCGACCTTGCATACTGCATCAATTCGTGCCAGTCGGGACGGAGCAGCGGGTCGCCTCCCAGCCAGTCGATCGCCCGGATTTCCAGGGCCGCGGCATCGTCGAGCAGGCTTCGGATTTCGTCCGACGCAAGCCCATGGCGCTCCCTGGGTGTGGAACCGGCGTAACAGTAGATGCACCCCTGCTGGCAGGCATCGGTGGTTTCAATCTGCAGCGCATAGAGCTTTTTTTCTCTGAAATACCGTTTCTGCTCGTCCTCATGTCCGACGGCAAGACCGCCGTAACGGTTCAGGTGGTCGTTGATACAGGCGCCCATAGGCAATTTTCCTCCCGGCTATGTTGAAACTTGGTGCAGGTCACGCTTGTTCACCCTCCAAAGAAAAGTTTGGGGCAGCGGAACGAAAAATCAAGGCTAATCTGGGGTAATCATAATCAAGTGATTCCTGGGCTGAAAAGGTTCCCTCGCGGCGCGAAAAAATCAGGACCGATAAGGCATCGCTTTCCTGATGCGATTACACAATTCAGGCTTCCTTCTGCTTCAGGACACAAGTCTCCAGGGTCTGAACATCATTTGAGAGGCAGGTAGACATCGGTGATGGCCTCGTCTTCCTTTACGTCCGGCCCGGTATTGACGTAATGGAAAATCATGGGGTATTCCGACAGAGATTCGCCGCTTGAAGGCAGCCATCGTTCGTACAGGCTTGCCGCTGCCCGGTTGTTCGATCGCGATCCCACATCCCTTGCAAAGGCGCAGCGCATCTCCGGAATGACCATTTCGAAAATGCCGAAGGGATTCTGCCCGACGATACCGTCGAACGAAAGACAGAAGTCGGCCCGGTAAGCATCGGGCGCGACGCTCCCCGGATCGGCATAGTGCAGGCCATAGTGGCGGTGCTTCGCGGGATCGGTCAGCTGCCTTTCGAGTTTCCAGGCGATGAGCTTCCGAAAGGTATAGTGCTCGTTACCGGGGGACCCGGTATGCGTGATGGCGGCCACCCTTGTTTCAGAAAATGTCACAATGCACACGTCCATAGCATCTTTGTTTGAGAAACTGGAGTTCATTTACGTCGTTCAATAGTAACGTCATGCAAAATAACCACATGCATGCAAGTATCAGGAAAAGGTAAAAAAATTGGAATCAACGGGGCTATGCTCCACGGTTTTCTGATCTCATCGGGATTTTTCGGTGTTGCCGTTGACGCTGAAAGCCCATCAAAAAGCAGCATTCTGAGGGTTCGTCACGAATCAAGGCCGATCTGGCGGAATTTTTTCATGATCAGCTCCCGGTAAGCTTTCTGCATTTTCCTGTCGAGGAAACTCCGTTCGATCAGGCTTTCCCAGGCCGGCAGCACCTTCCTGAATTTCCTGAACATCCTCTCCTGCACTATGCCGTCTACTGACGATACCTCGAGGGCCGCCACGAAATCCTCGAAGGTGATCCTCTGTTTCTTTCCGTTCAGCGTGAGGGCAAGATCATCGCCACCCGAAGGCGTGAAAAGTGCCATCGGAAGCAGCTCACAAACCGGGGCTAGGCTGAAGCCGCCCCGTTCGGGCATGTCGATCAGCGAAAAGTGCTTCAGATGCATATCCGCGTTGCCTGTAAGAAAACCGAACTGCACCACTTCGAAAAAGTTGATGACATCGAGGCCCGGGTTTGCCGAATGACGCCTGAGAGCTTCCGCGATCTGCTCATAGGAGCCCTGGTATTTCCCTTCCGTGAGCCTGCCTGTTATCTGGCACATATCCTCCATGTGCCGTTTGCCTTTTTTCAGCCGGTCGATGCGGCGGGTCAGGAATGCCGGGCTCCCCGAGCGCATGCGAACAAGGCAATGCGGAACCGTGTCGATCCCTGCAGCTTCGGCCATATGCATCGCCAGGTCCTCCAGTTCGCAAATTTGCGGAACTCCAGGAATGGGAAGCTTGAGAATGAACCCTCCGTCTGAAGCCGCCGGGCCGAACTGTTGGATGGCACGGTCCTTTGCGGACGGTCCCGTTTTAAGGACAAGTTTAGGCTGAACGCCGGAAATGCAGGTCCGGGAACGGACGACATCGAGGAGAAGTTCCTCCATCTGTTTTTTTTGAAAGGGAAGGTGCGGAGGCGTGCCCCACCCGAACATTTTACGGCTGCACTTCGGGTGGAAATCCCTCTCATCGACAGCCAGCGGCTCGTAGCAATAAAGACATCGGCGTTCCATCGGTCACTCCATGATAAGGGGATGAACGCCGACCGCTCCGGGGCAATCCCTGCAGCAGTGCATCAGCAGCCCCATGCGGTCCCGGGGATCCAGCTTCCAATGTTTCAGGGCCGCGTCGAGAAGCGCCCCTTCGGGGATAAGCCCGTCAAAGAAAGGGATCATGGACATGCTGGTGAACGCTTCGGCGCGCAACGGCAGCGAAAGGCTGACAGGCCTTGCATCCGGCGACTCGAGATAGGCTTTGTAATAAAAGAAACGGTAGCCCCCCCCGTCTTCGATCAGCCATCCTGCACACCTGCCGTTACAGGTAATCTCGGCTTTCCGCATGTGCTACCCCTCGCGCACCTGCATGACCGGACCGAGCTCGTAACCGAACAAACCGAGAACCTGGTTCACCTTGTCCATACGCAACGATTTCTTGCCCTGTTCCAGGTCGCGGATGAAACGAAGGCCGGTTCCCGCCTTCTCTGCAAGCTCCGGCTGGGTCAGCTTCAAAGCCTTTCGCCGCTCGCGGACAAATCCTGACAGATCATTCATCATAATACTGGATACCGGATCAGGTATAAATGTAACTGTAATTTACAATATTATACCTTTTCAGGTATTTATTTACAATTTAATAAAGAATCCTCGCAGCAGAGCTACGAGGTATTAAAAGAGGCGCAACTGCTGTGAGTGCAGCTTGACATACTCCTTTTCACGACCTTGACCCTGAACATAGGCTCTGATCGTATTTTCATCCCCGTGCTTCCCTACTGTATTTACATAAAACCCTTTTCCCCAGAACTCTCCGCCCCAAAGCTGTTTTTTGACTTCTGGATGTTTTTTAAAGATTTCCTTGGTGGTAATACTTTTTATCACCTGTATGATTTTTGTCGGACTGTTTGTCGGAACGCTTTGAATCAAGAAATGCACATGATCTTTATCTGTACCTATTTCGATAAACTCAATCTCATACCTGTATGAAATTTCAAGGCATATCTGTTTTAGGCTCTCATCAACAGCTTCCGAAAAAACCACTCGTCTGTATTTTGATGGGCTGACAAAATGGTATAACAGTACTGACACGTTATGACTTTTGTGTATGTAGTCACTCAATTTATTACTTTTTAACGAAGCAGAGCTTCGGGGAATGTACCCTTAGAGATTCAAACCGGATACGGGTCTCATCAAATGTAAATCGCCTCAAAAAAAAGATTATTCAGCCACACCATAAAATCGGATAAAAAAAGCCTGCAAGCGGTTGACTTGCAGGCATTAAAGAAGAATTCCGGAAATAACGGGAAAGAATACCTTACAGTGCCTTCTCTTTCTTCGCGGCTTTGGCACGCAGGTTGGAATCGAGGATTTTCTTGCGCAACCTCAGGCTCTGCGGCGTGACTTCGAGCAGCTCGTCATCGTTGATGAACTCGAGCGACTGTTCGAGTGAAAGTATTTTAGCCGGGGTCAGCCTGAGCGATTCGTCCGTACCTGATGCCCTCATGTTGGTGAGTTTCTTCGTCTTGCAGACGTTGAGGGTGATATCGAGGCCTCTTGTGGACTCACCGACAATCATCCCTTCGTAAACCCTGGTGTTAGGCGGCACGAAAAATGTCCCGCGGTCCTCGAGGCTGCTCAGGGCATAAGCCACGCAGACGCCGGTTTCGGCAGAGATGAGCGCGCCGGTCTCCCTTGACGGCAGCTTGCCCTTGAACGGCTGGTAGTTGTGGAACACGTGCGAAAGCATACCTTCGCCTTTCGTGTCGGTGGTGAATTCAAGATTGTAACCGATCAGGCCGCGTGTCGGAATTTCGAACTCGAGCCTCACCATGCCGCCGCGAAGCGTGCCCATATGGGTCATTTCGGCTTTCCTGCGACCCATCTTCTCGATGATGACGCCGGTATACTCATCAGGAATGTCGATGGTGACATGCTCGACGGGCTCCATCAGGGTGCCGTTGTCGTCGTGGTACATGATGACCTCGGGACGTGAGATGGAGAGCTCGTACCCTTCACGCCGCATGGTTTCGATGAGCACGGACAGATGAAGCTCACCCCTGCCGGAAACCCTGAAGGTATCGGCGCTGTCGGTCTCCTCTACCTTGAGGGCGACGTTGGTCATCACTTCCTTCATCAGGCGTTCGCGGATCTTGCGGCTCGTGACCTCCTTGCCTTCCTGGCCGGCGAAGGGAGAGTCGTTCACCGAAAAGAGCATCGAAAGGGTAGGCTTGCTGATCTCGAACGATTCGAGCACTTCGGGGGCATCGACCGAGGCGAGGGTCATACCGACGGTTGCATCGGAGATGCCGGCCATGGCGACGATGTCGCCTGCGCCCGCCTCCTTGACTTCAACGCGCTGCAGCTTGTCGAAAAGGAAGAGTTTGGTTACCGAACCCCTGCCTGCAATGCCTTCGGGACCAACGACTACGAGCTGCTGGCCTGGGGCCACTTTTCCGCGCTGGATGCGGCCGATCGCGATCTTGCCGATATACTCGCTGTAGTCGAGGCTGGTCACGAGCATCTGGAATGGAGCATCGTCATCGACTTCCGGCGGCGGGATCTCCCTGATGATCGTATCGAGCAGGAGGCTCATGTCGCTGTCCTCGTCGGTCATGCTGTATTTTGCGATGCCGTTTTTAGCGGAAGTGAAGATATAGGGAAAATCGAGCTGGTCCTCGTCGGCGCCAAGTGCGATGAAAAGGTCGAGCACCTGGTCATGCACCTTTACCGGATCAGCCTGCGGGCGGTCGATCTTGTTGATGACGACGATAGGTTTCAGGTGCAGCTCGAGCGCCTTGCGGAGCACGAACTTCGTCTGCGGCATGGGCCCTTCGAAAGCGTCGACGAGCAGGAGCACGCCATCGACCATTTTCAGGATACGCTCCACTTCGCCTCCGAAATCGGCATGGCCCGGAGTATCGACAATGTTGATCTTGCATTCTTTGTAAAGGGCGGCCGCATTCTTTGAAAAAATGGTGATGCCCCGCTCGCGTTCCTGTGGATTGGAGTCGAGCACCCTCACGTTCACCTGCTGGTTCTCCCTGAAGGCCCCGGTTTTCTGGAAAATCGAATCGACCAGCGTTGTCTTGCCGTGATCAACGTGCGCGATAATGGCTATATTCCTGATATTCTTTTTCGTGCTCATCTTTTTTCCCCGGTAAATAAGTATATTTTATTCTTTCGTGGCGGAATATACACTTTTATAAAGCAAATCGCCTACAATCTTTCAAACCCGGAGAAGCGGGGCTTCGCTTCCCGTACCGGGTATCATGTCGGTCTCTAAACAGTTGCACACGTCCCTTCCTTCTTTACGATGAATAATATATTACTCGGCAATATTCCCCTTCTTGTCCTCAACCAGCTGCTTTCGGGGCTCTATGTCTTTACGGGCGTGCTCTACGGCATCCATTTCTACGGCGACAATGAATTCGCCAAAAATTTCAAGCAGCCCGGCCTGGCAATGACCGTGCTGACCCATCTGTTCTACCTTGGCCTGCTGACCTCGACCGAGGGGTACAAGATCAGTTATTCGACGTTCAACATGATGAGCATGGTCGCCATCACCCTGAGCCTCACCTACCTCTTCATCGAGTTCACCACGAAAAGCGACAAGACCGGCTTTTTTATCATCTCTTTCGCCGCCGGCGCGCAGGTGATCTCTTCCGTCCTTACCGCCCTCAGCCCTGACAAGGGAATGGCGTTCAGCGGCCTGGGCATAGGCGTGCACCTCATCGCAGCCATTTTCGGGTTCAGCGCCATAGCGATCGCAGGCCTTTACAGCCTGCTCTACCTGCTGCTTTACCGGCAGATCCAGCACAACAAGTTCGAGCTGCTGTTCCAGCGGCTTCCGAACCTCGAGGTCCTCGAAAAGCTCACCATGCATGCCGTTTCCTTCGGCTTTCTTTTCCTCTCCATCACCCTGTTCGCCGGCTACTTCGAACAGCAGGTTTCAGGAGAATCGATTTCGCTGATGGAACCGAAACTGCTGACCCTTATCATCATCTGGTTCCTCTACGGAACAAGCATCGTGCTGAAACCGCTCATCGGCTGGGATATCAAACACATGGCTTATGTCTTCATATCCCTGTTCCTTTTTGTGACGGCGCTGATCGTTCTGATGACTTTCTTTTCACCGACTTTTCACCGTCTGACGCCCTAAATAGCGAGAGAGGTTTGAAAATCACTGAGTTAAACGGTATATTGATTGCTCATCGCTCTTAATGCGGTGAAGATCTTGGGAAGCACTGGTTTCAATGCATCTGTACTTGATCAGTTCACTAAAACAACCCTGCCATGAATATCATTTCAGTTGGTGTCAACCACAAAACCGCACCTATTGAAATCCGCGAAAGAATCTCACTGACCGAAACCCAGAACAAGGAATTCATTTCCGGCCTGATATCGAGTGGCATTGCTCACGAAGCGATGGTTGTATCCACCTGTAACCGTACCGAGCTCTATGTCGTTCCGGCAATGGAAGAAGTTACCGGTGAATACCTGAAGGAGTACCTGATCGCCTACAAGGATGCTCGAAACGAGGTTCGTCCGGAGCACTTTTTCGGAAGGTTCTACTGCGGGACCGCACGCCATCTTTTCGAAGTGTCGAGCGCAATCGACTCGCTGATCCTCGGCGAAGGCCAGATCCTCGGGCAGGTCAAGAACGCTTACAGAATCGCAGCCGAAACGCAGGCGGCAGGCATCCTCATCACCCGCCTCTGCCACACGGCTTTCAGCGTGGCGAAGAAGGTGAAGACGAAAACCAAGATCATGGAAGGCGCTGTTTCGGTAAGCTATGCGGCTGTCGAGCTCGCCCAGAAAATTTTCTCCAATCTCTCGGTCAAGAAGATCCTGCTCATCGGCGCAGGCGAAACCGGAGAGCTTGCGGCAAAGCATATGTTCCAGAAAAACGCCAGGAACATCGTCATCACGAACCGCACGCAGTCCAAAGCCGAAACGCTTGCCGAAGAGCTCGGCACCGGCAAAGTCCTCCCCTTCGAAACCTACAGGGACCATCTCCACGAATTCGATATCATCATCACTGCGGTAAGCACCAAGGAGTACATCCTCAGTGAAGCGGAGATGCACCAGAGCATGATGAAGCGCAAGCTGAAACCGGTGATCATCCTCGATCTCGGCCTGCCGCGCAACGTCGATCCTAACATAAGCAAGCTGCAGAACATGTTCCTCAAGGACATCGACGCGCTCAAGCATATCATCGACAAGAACCTCGAAAGGCGTCGCGCCGAATTGCCCAAGGTCAAGGCAATCATCGACGAGGAACTCGTCGCTTTCGCCCAGTGGATCAACACCCTGAAAGTGAGGCCGACGATCGTGGACCTGCAGTCGAAATTCATCGAGATCAAGGAAAAAGAGCTTGAACGCTACCGTTACAAGGTCAGCGAGGAAGAGCTGCAGCGGATGGAGCACCTGACGGACAGGATCCTCAAGAAAATCCTGCACCATCCGATCAAGATGCTCAAGGCCCCGATCGATACGGCGGATTCCATCCCGAGCAGGGTCAACCTCGTGCGCAACATCTTCGATCTTGAAGAACCAAACCAGTCATACTAAATTCATAATTCGTAACCGCCTTGAAAAAAAAGCTTATCATCGGCACCAGGTCCAGCCCTCTCGCTCTGTGGCAGGCAGAATTCACCAAAAACGAACTTTCCCGGCATTTCCCCGAGCTTGATATCGAGCTGAAACTTGTCAAAACCACCGGTGACGTGCTTCTCGACTCCCCGCTTTCGAAAATCGGGGACATGGGCCTGTTCACGAAGGATATTGAAAAGCACCTCATCGCCAAAGAGATAGACCTTGCGGTGCACAGCCTGAAAGATGTCCCGACATCGACCCCGGAGGGCCTCATCATCACCTCATTCACGGAGCGCGAGGACACCAGGGACGTCATCATTTCGAAAAACGGCGTCAAGCTGAAGGACCTGCCGGAAAAATCCAGGGTTGCGACCAGCAGCCTTCGCAGGATGTCGCAGCTGCTCAGCATGCGTCCGGACCTCGATATCCGCGACATCAGGGGCAACCTGAACACCCGGTTCAAAAAGTTCGATGACGGGGAATTCGACGCGATGATGCTCGCCTATGCCGGCGTCTACCGCCTGAAATTCAGCGACCGCATCTCGGAAATCCTTCCCCACGAAGTCATGCTTCCCGCAGTCGGCCAGGGTGCTCTCGGTATTGAAACCCGCATCGATGACGAACAGACAAGGGAAATCGTCAGGATCCTCAACCACTCGAACACGGAATACTGCTGCAGGGCCGAACGTGCGCTGCTCCGTCATCTGCAGGGCGGGTGCCAGATCCCGATCGGTGCTTACGCTTCCTTCAGGAACGGCACGCTGAACCTGCTCGCCTATGTCGGTTCGGTAGACGGCAAAGTCGGACTGCGCAACGAAATGACGAAAGCCGGACTCAGCAATCCCGAACAGGCCGAAGAAATCGGCATCGCGCTTGCCGAGGAACTGCTGAAACAGGGCGCAGATAAAATCCTCTCCGAAATCCGCAAAACGAGGTAATGAAAGCCGTCCTCGTTACCCGACCAAGGCACCAGGCGGAATCGTTCGTAAAAGAACTGGAACAATATGGCCTGATCTCCGTTGTGTTTCCCACAATCGAGATCAGGCCGGTTCCCGGCTGGCAGGTGCCCGACCTTTCCCGCTTCGACGGAGTCTTCTTCACCAGCACGAACAGCGTGAGCTTTTTCATGGAGCGCCTCCTGAAAGAGAGCCCCGGTGAACTGAAAAACCTTCAGCAGCTCAGGGTATGGGCGGTCGGAAAGTCAACATCCCAACTACTTGACGAGAACGGGGTCAAAACCCAGCCCGTCCCGAAAATAGCCGATGCCGCAACACTCATGGAAGAGATACCCGAGAGTGAAATTTCAGGCAAAACCTTCCTTTTCCTGAGGGGAAACCTTTCGCTGGGCATCATTCCGGACATTATCGGCAAAAGGGGGGGGACGTGCGTCGAGCTGACCGTTTATGAAAATATCCCACCCTCGCTCGAAGAGACCGGCAACGTGAAAAAGCTTCTTGAAACCGGCGGGCTTTCCTGCCTTTCCTTCACCAGCCCGTCGACAGCCGTCAATTTCTTCGAAGCCATCGGCACAACCGCCCTGCCGCAAGGCGTCCTGATCGCGGCCATAGGCACGACGACGGCAAACGCGCTTGAAAAGCTGGGCGTCAGGACCGACATCATCCCAGAGTACTTCGACTCCCCGCATTTCGCAAAAGCGATCGCCGGGGCACTCGCTGAAAAATAGACGGGCAGCGCCGTTAATTCCTCACAAATGTTCAGAGGTCTTCGATATCCGGGATGTCGTCTATGTAACTTGCGGACCTGAGCCTGACGGTTTTCGGATCCGGATCGGCGGCATGGGCGTCATGTTCTTTGACGGACGGCAGGTTCTCGATATCGGGAATATCGTCGTAAAGATCGGCTGAAGGCAGCACCCTGATCATCGAAATATATTCATCATCATCCTTTACCTCCGCCTTCCGCTGATTTTGGGCAGGCTCGGCTGCCAACTGGGTCTGGGGGACCGGACGGGGTTTCTCGAGCAGAGAACGCATTTCCTCTTCGAGGGCGGCCTTCGATTTCGTTTGGGGAGCAGCCGATGGAAAAAGCTGGAACTGACGATCGTCCTCCTCGTCGTACCTTGAAAGTGATTTTCCTGACGAAACCGGTTCTGTTTCATCATCGGCACCATTGAGATCGTTCACCGGAGCCGGAGTGTACTCGGGGCCGGAACTCCTCTGGACCTGGGTCGTGCGTCTACGCCTCGAACCGCCCCTGCCCTGCTGCCGGGATTCGAAAGCATCGAATTTCTGCTCGATAACCTCCCTGATCGACTCTTCCAGCTCGATGCGTATGGAGTGCAGGAGCTGTATGTTGTCGGCCCTGTGCTGTGCGAGCTCGCGCCGGATATCCTGGCCGGTCCTGTCAACATCGTTTTTTTCCACAAGGGTCCAGCCCGTCACCTGCAGCCAGATAACACAACCCAGAAGCAGAACGATGATGATGAGAAGCGCAATGATCATGAACGGGAATCCATGGTTTCAATAGCCCTTAACAATTTTTCCCCCAAAACCCTGTTCGTACTGACAAGACCTTCACCCGAAATGGTCGTCCTTCCCCTGTAATCGAAGCAACATCCTCCGGCTTCGAGCACGACGGGAATGAGCGCGGCGCAATCCCATGGGCTCATGATCTTGTCGACAGCCACCTCGGCCCTGCCGGAAGCGACGAGCATATGGCCGTAGCAGTCCCCCCAACCCCTGACAAGCGCCGCTTCATGACGAAGCAGGTCAACAGGATGGGATGACGGCGGATCGAGAAGGTATTCCTTTTCCGTATAGAGAACGGTCGAATCGGCCTTTTCGGCAACAGATGAAACAGTGATGGGAGAGCCGTCGAGAAAAGCCCCGCATCCCCTTTCAGCGTAATATAATTCACGGAGGGCGGGAAAATGAACAACTCCAAGACGAATTTCATCTTCTTCCTCGAGTGCGATGAGTATGCCATAGAGCGGAACACCGTGTATGAAAGCCTTCGTACCGTCGATGGGGTCTATGATCCAGCGACGCCGGTTCGAAGAGGGTCTTTCATCGAACTCCTCGCCGAAAAGGCCGTCAAGCGGAAAACGCCTGTGAATCGCGTCGCGGATAAGATTTTCGGCACTCCTGTCAGCCTCGGTAACAGGCGAAGCATCCCTTTTCCGGAAAACCTCGATGGATTTGCGCGAAAAGTAGCCCAGGGTCAATCTGCCAGCCTCTTCAGCGGTTTCTATGGCAAGTTGAAGATCGGGTGTCATGTCGGTCGCTCTGTTTTTCTGCCTCAAAGTTAAAAATATAATACTCTTCTGCGGCTAAAGCCGATTGAGAAGGCGGATATTCGGGAATTTTTTTGAATATTGAAAAACTGCTTGAGAAAATAGAAAGAAAAACTCAGCTACAGAAACACATCGCAGACCGGAACAACCGGAAGCTGCGACCCAAAGACCGGATACGGGACGACCCCTCCGGAATAATGCTCTTTCGCCCTGCGCCGAAAAAAACTCTATCCCGTTACCCCATGAAACGTCTGATTGCAGAACGCGAAAAAGCCCGCCTCGGCGGCGGACAGAAACGCATCGACGCCCAACATGCCAAAGGCAAGCTGACCGCCCGTGAGAGGCTCGACATGCTGCTCGATGAAGGAAGCTTCGAGGAGTACGATATGTTCGTGACCCACCGGACAACCGATTTCGAACTCGACAGTGAACGGTACCTCTCCGACGGCGTCATCACGGGTCACGGCACCATCGACGGCCGGACGGTCTATGTCTTTTCCCAGGATTTCACCGTGCTCGGCGGATCGCTGTCAGAAACGAACGCCCTTAAAATCTGCAAGATCATGGACCAGGCCATGAAAGTCGGCGCTCCGCTCATCGGTATCAACGACAGCGGCGGTGCACGCATACAGGAAGGCGTAAGGAGCCTTGCCGGTTACGCGACCATTTTTCAGCGCAACATCATGGCATCGGGCGTGATCCCGCAGATCTCGGCCATTTTCGGCCCGTGCGCGGGAGGAGCGGTCTATTCCCCCGCCCTGACCGATTTCGTCGTGATGGCCGACAAGACCAGCTGCATGTTCGTGACCGGACCGAAAGTGGTGAAAACCGTCACAGGCGAAACCATCTCGGACGAGGACCTCGGCGGGGCATCGATGCATTCCACAAAATCCGGTGTCACCCATTTCGTCGGCGCTGACGAAAAGGAGAGCATCCTGCTTATCCGCAAACTGCTGAGCTACCTGCCGCAGAACAACCTCGAAGAACCGCCGCTCGTCGTGTGCGAAGATCCGCCGGACCGGCTCGACGACAACCTGAATTCCATCATTCCCGAAAAGCCGTCGATTCCCTACGACGTCAAGGACATCATCCACTCCGTCGCCGACAACGGGGAGTTCCTTGAAATCCAGCCCCAGTATGCGCGCAACATCGTCATCGGGTTCGTCACCTTCAATGGCATTTCGACGGGCATTGTCGCCAACCAGCCGAACTACCTCGCAGGCTGCCTCGACATCAACGCATCAAAAAAAGCCGCGCGGTTCGTCCGGTTCTGCGACGCCTTCAACATCCCTATCGTCACCCTTGTCGACGTTCCGGGATTCCTGCCCGGCAGCGCCCAGGAGTTCGACGGCATCATCACCAACGGCGCGAAGCTTATCTTCGCCTACGGCGAGGCAACCGTCCCGAAGATCACGGTCATCCTGCGCAAAGCATACGGCGGGGCATACTGCGTCATGAGCTCCAAGCAGCTCCGAGGGGACGTGAACTATGCATGGCCGAGCGCGGAAATCGCCGTCATGGGACCGAACGGCGCGATCGAAGTGCTGTTCAACCGCGAGCTGAAGGCCCTCGGTTCCAACGAGGAAAGGAAAAAGTTCATAGCGGAAAATGCCGAGGATTACCGGGAGAAATTCTCGAACCCTTACGAAGCCGCTCGTTACGGGTATATCGACGATATCATCGAACCCCGCAATACCAGGTTCAGGATAATCCGGGCATTGCAGACCCTTTCGACGAAAAAGGACGTCAACCCGCCGAAAAAGCATTGCACGCTTCCATTGTAAACATGGGCAATCACATGACAAACAGCACTCCGATCCTGCCTGTCGATTTTTCGGCGATTACGAAAGAACAGATGATTTTCGCTGTTTTCGGTTATGTCACGGTCATCGGCTCGCTCTTCCTGCTCTTCATCCTGTTCAGCCTGATGCCGGCGATGCGCCGGAGGAAACAGAAAAAACTCGTCAGGACCCAGGGGCTTCCTGAAAGCGCCGCGGCCGTGGTTCCAGGCGAAGTGAGCGCGGCAATCGCCCTCGCTCTTTCGCTTTACCTGGAGGAACTGCACGACCAGGAAACAGCCATCCTGACCATCAAGAAAGCGGCCAAGAATTATTCCCCCTGGAATTCCAAGATCTACAACGTCATCAATTTCAACCAGATCAAACGATGAGGCGATATAAATTCACGATTGCCGGAAACAGGTACAATGTCGAAATCAAGTCGCTTGACGACCTTGCAGCTGAAATCGAGGTGAACGGGACATCCTATGCCGTCGAACTCGGACAGGAAATACCCAGGCCTCAGACCCCAAAACTGGTCCGTTCTTCGCCGACAGTGCCGCCGAAGCCGCCTGAACCGCTCAACAAGCCGGGAATCAGCCTCATAAAGGCACCCCTGCCCGGCACGATCATCGCCATCAATGTAGAGCCGGGCATGGCCATAGCCCTCGACCAGCCGGTCGTGGTGCTCGAAGCCATGAAAATGGAAAACAACATTTTCCCAGAAAAACTCGGGACCGTCAAAGAGATAAGGGTCGCGGTCGGCGACACCGTCATGCAGGGTGATGTCCTGATAGAAATCGAATGATACCGCAATGGAAGGAATAATGCACTTTTTCCAACATACCGGTTTTGCAGGAACAACGCCGGGCAATCTGCTGATGATCTTCGTAGGACTCCTGTTCATCTGGCTCGCCATCCGTTTCGAATACGAGCCGCTGCTGCTGCTGCCTATCGGGTTCGGGATACTGCTCGGCAACATCCCGCTGCCATGGCAACCCGGACTGCAGATCGGGGTGCAGGAAGAGGGCAGCGTGATGAACCTGCTCTACATGGGGGTCCTGAAAGGGATCTTTCCGCCGCTGATCTTCCTCGGCATCGGCGCGATGACCGATTTTTCACCGCTCATTTCGAACCCGAAGCTCATCCTGCTCGGTGCCGCGGCACAGCTCGGTATATTCCTGACCTACATAGGCGCCATCACTCTCGGGTTCGGAAACCTCGACTCGGCGGCCATAGGCATCATAGGAGGTGCTGACGGACCTACGGCAATCTTCCTTTCCTCGAGGCTCGCTCCGCACCTCATCGGGGCCATAACCATCGCCGCCTATATCTACATGGCCCTCATTCCCGTCATCCAGCCGCCGGTCATGCGGCTGCTCACAACGGAAAAAGAGCGGAAGATCAGAATGAAACCGCCCCGTTCGGTTTCAAGGAAAGAAAAGGTCCTCTTCCCGGTCATCGGAGTGCTCCTGACAGGGTTCATCGCGCCGGCTTCGCTTCCGCTGCTCGGCATGTTTTTCCTGGGAAACCTGCTCAGGGAGTCTATGGTGACCGCAAGGCTCGCCGACACGGCAAGGAACGCGCTGATCGACGTCGTCAGCATCATCCTCGGGGTAACGATAGGCGCTTCGGCCCAGGCGACGACCTTCCTGACCAGGAATTCTCTCCAGATCTTCATCCTTGGGGCGGGAGCTTTCGTCATTTCGACTGCGGGCGGGGTGCTGTTCGCGAAAATGATGAACCTCGTGCTTCCGGAAGGGAGCAAGGTGAACCCGCTCATCGGAGCCGCAGGCGTATCCGCCGTACCGAACAGCGCACAGGTGGCACATCGGGAAGGGCTCAAGGCCGATCCGACAAACCACCTGATCATGCACGCCATGGCTCCTAACGTCGCCGGGGTCATCGGTTCAGCCCTCGCGGCGGGCATCATGCTTGGCTATCTCCTGTAAGAAGCAGACGGGGCACCACTACAGCATACCCTCTCCGAGGGGATGCCTGCGCTCAAACGAACGGACCGCCTCCTGCATGTTCCATCCGGAAGGAGGTGTACTTTTGAGGCGGTCAGCGACCTGTTTCAACCCTGCGGCCATCGATGCCCTTTCAGCGTCAGGAACCGAACAGAACACCGATCCGAGGTGGTTCCTCTGCACGTGGAGCGACAGTTCGTAAACCCCGGTCGTGACGACACCATAGTAAAAATCCTGGACATTCCAGTCGAGGATGTCGGAAAGCACTTCGAGGAAAAGCGGTTCCGCGAGACCTTCCATAAATGCGAGCTGCAGCCTTACAAGGGGATAATACGGTTCCATGAAACAGGCCATCCGCATCCTGAACCGCCTTTTTTCCAGGGCGGCGGCTATCGGTGGCGCTTCACGGTCCACGCCCTCGTAACCCAGATCGATGAGGATGCGCGAAAGGCCTCCAAGTGAAGCCAGGGCCGGCATGTTGGGCTCGATGTTGCCCGGATAGCCGAATATCCTCGGGTTCTCCCCGCCAAGGGTCATCGTTCCCCTGATTTTCGACAGCCTCATGCTCGATCCGCTTCCCTGGGGAAGGCCCTTGATCATATCAGAATATTTCGGGTCCGCGTCGGCAAACCGCTTCCCCGAACTCCAGCCGGCAAGACCCTCGAAAACCGATGCGATATCGATTTTCCCGAGGTCCGGCACCGGTTGTTGCGGACGCTCCGGCTCTTTCTGGAAAAACATGTCGAAAAAACCCATTCCATCCTCCGTTTCATGGTTCCCTGGAAATAAAGCGCAAACATGTTCAGTAAAGTAATATAACGAATCCTGCGCTGCTCTTCCCTCCATGTTTTTTCCCCTTTCCGGGCATGACAATCTGCAGGGATTTTCTCCGTTGAACTTCATGAAATTCGTGGATTTTCGTATTTTAGGCTTTTTAAAAAACCTAACCCGCCATTATCAATGAGCCAGCTCGATCTACTCAATATTGTCCAGCGCCCAAGGAGACTCCGCAAATCCGCCGCCATCAGGAACCTTGTCCAGGAAAACACCCTGACGGTCAACGATCTCGTCTTTCCGCTCTTCGTATGCCAGGGAAGCAACGTCGTCGAGGAAGTGCCTTCGATGCCGGGCAGTTTCCGCTTCTCCATCGACAATGCGGTAAAAGAGTGCCAGGAACTCTGGGACCTCGGTATCCAGTGCATCGACCTTTTCGGCATTCCTGAAAGGAAAACCGAAGACGGCAGCGAGGCCTACAACGATAAAGGCATCATCCAGGAAGCGATCCGCGCCATCAAGGCCAAGCTCCCGGACCTCTGCATCATGACCGATGTCGCGCTCGATCCGTTCACCCCGTTCGGCCACGACGGCCTCGTCAGGGACGGCATCATCCTGAACGACGAAACCGTCGAGGTGCTCCAGAAAATGGCCGTTTCCCATGCGAAAGCCGGTGCGGATTTCGTCTCGCCGAGCGACATGATGGACGGCAGGATCGGCGCAATCCGCGAATCGCTCGATGACGCGGGCTTTTCCGATGTCGGCATTCTCTCGTATGCCGCGAAATACGCTTCGAGCTTTTACGGCCCGTTCCGCGATGCGCTCCATTCCGCCCCGCAGTTCGGCGACAAGAGCACCTACCAGATGAACCCGGGCAACACCGATGAAGCCATGAAGGAGATTGAGCTCGATATCGTCGAAGGCGCCGACATCGTCATGGTGAAGCCGGGCCTGGCCTATCTCGACATCGTCTACCGCACGAAAGAGCGTTTCGACGTACCGGTCGCCATCTACCATGTGTCCGGCGAATACGCCATGGTGAAAGCCGCTGCACAGCGCGGATGGATCGACGAGGAACGCGTCATGATGGAATCGCTGCTCTGCATGAAACGCGCCGGCGGCGACCTCATCTTCACCTATTACGCGAAAGAAGCTGCCAAAAAGCTCCGCTGAGGCATACCGTTTCCGAAAGCATCATTCACCTTGCCCGGCTGCAGTTCCCAGAGTCAGCCGGGCATTTTTAATCCGGGAAACCATGATACGTTACTTTACCGCAGGCGAATCCCACGGCCCAGCCCTTTCAGCGATTGTCGAAGGGCTGCCGGCCGGGGTACCCGTATCTCCTGAAGATATCGACGGGCAGCTTGCCCGCAGGCAGCAGGGGTACGGCAGGGGCGGCCGCATGAAAATCGAGACCGACCGGGCGGAGGTGCTTTCGGGGCTCCGTTTCGGCAGGACCATCGGCTCACCGGTTTCCCTCGTCATCCGGAACCGCGACTGGGAAAACTGGACGAAAACCATGGCCCAGTTCGAAAAACCTTCGGACGAGATCCCGAAAATTTCCATTCCGAGGCCCGGCCATGCCGATCTCGCGGGCAGGATCAAATACGGCTTCGACGACATCCGGCCGGTCATCGAACGCTCGTCCGCACGCGAAACCGCTGCACGCGTTGCCGCCGGGGCACTGTCGAGGGCATTCCTCAGGGCGCTCGGCATTGAAATCGGAAGCTATGTTTCCTCGATCGGGCATGCCGGGGGCAATGTCCCGTCATCGAAACTCCTGGAACTGCTCGATGCCGGTGCCGAAACTCTTGCGGGGGAAGCCGACCGATCCCAGGTGCGCATGCTCTCCGAAGCCGATGAAACGGAAGCGATTGCCGCCATCGATGCGGTAAAGGAGCAGGGCGATACGCTGGGTGGGGTCATCGAAGTGTTCATCACCGGCGTGCCCCTCGGGTTCGGCAGCTATGTGCAGCACGACCGCAGGCTGGACGCAGCCCTTGCCACGGCCATCATGTCGATCCAGGCGATCAAGGGGGTCGAGATCGGCCCGGCCTTCGAAAATACCCGGAAACCCGGCTCGCAGGTCCACGATGAATTCCTCTTCGCGGCGGGAGAAGTACCGGCAAGGAAATCGAACCGTGCAGGAGGGCTTGAAGGAAGCATGTCGAGCGGCCAGTTCATCCACCTGCGGGCAGCGATGAAACCGATCTCCTCGCTGCTCTCGCCTCTCGGCTCTTTCGATTTCGAAACGATGCAGCCGACGCTCTCACGCTTCGAGCGAAGCGATACCTGCGCGGTCCCGGCTGCCGGCGTCGTCGCAGAGGCAACCGTAGCGCCGGTGATAGCGAACGCCATCCTGGAAAAGCTCGGCGGGGACCATCTCGCGGAGATACTCGAAAGGCTGGAACTTCACCGGGAAAAAATCAGGAACATCTTCCGGGCTTAAGCAAGAGCGTCGTCGTCAACCTCGGAAGCAACCACTTTCTGGTTCATATCGAGAGACGGCTCCGCAACTTCGGTCTTTCCGACAATCTGGGCGGGCACGCCGACAACCGTGTAATGCGGCGGAACATCGTCGAGCACCACGCTGCCTGCCCCGACTTTCGATCCTTCACCGATCTCGACATTGCCGAGTATCTTCGCTCCCGCGCCGATAAGCACGGATTTCCTCACCTTGGGATGGCGGTCGCCCGTCTCCTTGCCTGTGCCGCCAAGCGTCACTTCATGCAGGATCGAAACATTGTCTTCAACAACGGCGGTTTCTCCTATCACAAGGCTTGTGGCGTGATCGAAAAGAATGCCCTTGCCGATAACGGCCGCAGGGTGGATATCCACCGCAAAGACTTCCGACATGCGGTTCTGCATGAAATATGCCATGGTTTTCCTGCCGTTCTTCCAGAACCAGTGCGCAAGACGGTAAGCCTGAAGCGCCTGGAACCCTTTGAGGAACAGCATGATCTCGAAATAGTTTACGGCAGCCGGATCGCGCTGCTGGGTCGCGACCAGGTCGCATGCCGCATGCTCGACCTCTTCGGGGCACTGGTGGTAAAAATCCTCAAAAAGCCCCTGCAGCACGGGTGGAGGAAAATGCTTCGATCCGAGCTTGACGGAAAGGAGCATCGCCAGCGAATCCGCGAAATTATCGAACCGCAGGATATGCTGCTCGAGGAATATGCTTATTTGCGGGTCGCGCTCGCACTCATTGGATGTTTCCGCAACGATTCTTTTCCAGATATTTTTTAAATCGACTTCCATAACTCCCTGTTGCGGTTCTCGTTCCGCAGTATGATTCTGTAAAACCGAAAAAAATAACCCGGCAGGAAAATCCTTGCCCGGGCCATTTCTTTGACACGTTTACGATGTAAACCTTCCACCGGTCGTAAATAATTCACCTTACGCTCCTGCCGACGTTCCGGAATTTATAAAAATTCGCGGTGAATGCGTATCCGGACCATGCAATGTTTCACCGGAAACAGTGCGGCAGAAATGCGAACAAGTGGTTCCGACAGACAAACCCTGGGCCGGTGGACGGAAAAAGGATCAGATTCTTTAAATTTCATTTTATCATGTATCTTTCGGCATTTCGCCGACCTTTCAGCCAGAACCATGCGCATATCAAGGAAAATAGAGATCGATTACGGCCATACCCTGCCGAACAGCTACTCATTCTGCAACCAGATCCACGGCCATCGCGGTGTCGTCGTGGCAACTGTCGAGGGAAAAGTCGTGAACCGCTCCGGAGACGGTGAGGAAGGCATGGTCATGGACTTCAAGTTCCTGAAAGAAATCATGATCCAGCATATCCACGACAGGCTCGACCATGGCTTCGCGGTCTGGAAAAACGACTACGAAGACCTCGATTTCATCACCAGGCGCAATTCACGGGTGCTCATCACCGATGAACCGCCTACAGCCGAATGCCTTGCAAAATGGGCGTTCAACGAAATCCGGGACCGCCTTCCGGAAGGGATTACGCTGAGGCACATCCGCTGGTACGAAACGCCCAACAATTATGCGGAGTACGACGGTAACGAAACAGGCATTTCCTGAAACCCCCGAACAATCCTCTCATAGCCGGCAATCATCGAGTGCCGTGATGCTGAAACACCTCCAGGCTGAACCCGCATATAACGCACCGTCCGAACAGAATCCTTCCCTGGTATTATTTTTTTTCTGCAGCGCAGGATTCAAAAAAATTCATCGTCATACATTGTGAACTCCTCGATGACACTTGTAAATCATGATATCAAAGGGAGTAAGAGATGTTGCTCATTCTGTAAACGTAAATGTGAATAACGATGAAAAAAAGTTTCTTGATGGTCACGGGTATCGCAGGAATGCTTCTCGGCTCACCGGTAACGGATGCACTGGCTGAAGGTTATGGCCACTACGGTCCTGATGGCAGGCCTCCCCAGACTATCGTGGTAGACCGCAGGCCTGACTTCATTTTCCTTTCGAAACCAGGCTTTCACATATCCTTCAACGGTTCGAACGATATCATTTTCTACGGGAACCGCTACTTCCTCTTCCGTGACGGCGTATGGTACCGGGCATCGAACTATCGCGGCCCCTGGGGAATCGTCAGGTACGAGTCGCTGCCCTCGAGGATAAGGCACTACCGCTGGGAAGAGCTGAGAAGGTACCGCGACAGGGAATACCAGAGGCACGACCGCAGGTACTGGGACAGCCGCTTCGATCAGGATCGCCGCCATTATGACGGGCATGGTCCGAATGCAGGGCCGATACCTCCTCCACCGCCGCCTCCTGCCGGACCGGGTGGACCGCAGGGATACCAGGGACCTCATGGCAACCCGGGTCCGGGCAATCCAGGACCGGGAGGCCCCGGCCCGAGGTGATGCGGCCTTCGGGAAACCCGGATAAATCTTGTTTTTTGTGTGTGTTGTTGATCTCCAGAAAAGGAAAGGGAGCCATTACCGGGCTCCCTTTCCTTTTCTATCCTTCTTTTTCGCTTTTCATGACCCAGTAGGGCTCTCCATGATGATCGACGATGGCGAACCTGCCTGACTCGAGCAGATCGTTCATCGCATCGGAAGCTTTCTGGCGGTCGCCGGAAAAACAGTTGTCGACCGCTTTCTGCAGTTCACGCTGCTGGACAGGATGGCGGGAGACAATCGCCGTGACGGCCTGGAGAAGGTCCGTTGCCGACGAAAGGTCCATAACGCCTTTTGAGGGATGCACCACCGGGGCAACCTCCGAAAAAACAGCAATCGCGCGGTTGATGCGCTCCTCGGCCGGAAGGTGCACCACCTGGTCCGGAGCCGGCCTTGTCGGCAGGACGATATGGACCATGTCGGGAGCGATCTCACTGAGGGCCGTGGCTATGTCAGTGAGCGCTTCGTCAGAATCGTTGATCCCCCCGAGCAGCATGACCTCGATCCACAGTTTGCCCCGGTATTCCTTCCTGAGCGCGGCAAGCCCTTCGACATGCCGGCGGAAACCGAGGCCGTGGGCAGGCCTCCCTATACGATCGTGCAGTGCTTCAGAGCCGGCGTTGAGCGAAGGCATGATTGCATCGGCTTCGAGCACTTCCCTTCGGACTTCAGGGAGATAAAACAGGGAACCGTTGGTAATCACGGCAACCGGAATGGATGTCAGTTTTTTCACTTCCGAAACCAGCCAGCCGATCCCCTTGTAGAGCATGGTCTCGCCGGAGCCTACAAAGGTTATCCAGTCTATAGCCCCCGTCTCCTCGATTGCCCTGCGGATTTCATCGAGGATTTCCTCCTTCGGGAAAAATTCCTGTCTCTCGGTAAAGAGCTTGCGGGTCTTGCCCAGCTGGCAGTAAATACAGTTCCAGGTGCAGCTCTTGGGCGGCAAGAGATCGACCCCGAGAGACTGGCCGAGGCGTTTTGACGATACCGGTCCGAACACATGTTTCATTGCCATCCTCCCTTCTCAATCAGTGTACTTTAGCGGCTTCTGCAAACTCGGACATCTTCGCATGGCTTTCCTCTTCGAAAGCTTCCTTTGAAACATACGGCAATACGAAGCTCGAAGCGGTGAATGCGATGATTTCCACGATGAAAATCGCGGCATAGGCCAGCATGTGGTTGCCCGAGAAAATATAAACCAGGTCGCGGACGATACCGGCCCCGGAATGGCCGATAAAGATGGCGAGGCTCTGGGCCGTGCCCCAGAGGCCGATATAGATGCCGCTGCGGCCGGCGGTCATGTTCATCATCATCGAGAGGTTCGAAACGCTGGCCGCGCCCAGCCCCATGCCTGTGACGACAAGGCCGGCGCGCAGAAGGTCCATGTTGAGGGTGAAACCGGCGACCATGATGATCGCAAAACCGATGGAGCTGAAGGTATTGCCGAAATACGCTCCCCTCTTGTACCCTATTTTGGAGAGCAGGAAACCGGTAAGCAGCATGAATACGAGCTGCGTTCCGCCCATGGTCGGCTTGAAAAGCTTCGTGGTGACCGAAACCGGCATACCGAACACTTCTGCGCCGAAGGGGTCCATGACGACCTCGTTGGCAAAAAGCGCGAAAATCGAGATGAAAATATAGAGCGCGAACTGCAGGGTCTTCGGAGAAGATGAAAGCAGGCGGACCGACTGCGCGAACGTGATGCTGTGTTTTTCCTTGCCCGGACCTGTTTCCGCATTCCGCTTTTCAATGCCGATCACCGCGAAAACCCCGAAAAAGAGCGTGAGGAGCCCGCCGAATTCCGCGACCTGGGTAAGGCGTTCCGGAGTGAAGACCTTGAGGTAGTTGCCGATGTTCCAGTTGGAGATGATGGCAGTCAGCACCATGAGGGTCCAGCTTGCCCCGGTGATCTTGCCGATGTGCTCTTCGGGAACGATGTCGGCGATGAGTGCGTAATATGCGGTCGTGGCCACCTGCAACCCGAAACCGAAGATCAGGAAAATGATGCTGAGTTTCCAGAGGCCGATATCGGTAAAGAGGGCGGGCAGCATATGCGAAAACTCCGTTCCCCCGACCTTCACTTCGTAGGCTGCAGCAGGTGAAAGCATGAATGAGACGACACAGCTGACAAGTCCGAGAAAGATGTAGGGTGTCCTGCGGTAACCCAATACGCTCTTGCGGTCCGAGAGATTCCCCGCCCAGACCTTGACGCCGAAAATGGCCATCAGTTCCTTGAGGCTGATCAGGCCCAGCGCTATCGTCGCCGGAAGCAGGAGTTCCTTGATCATGACCCGGTTCAGAATATCCTGGACAAAACCGAGCATGAGGCCGAACCCCATCTGGAACATGCAAAGGCGGATCAGGTTGAGCGTTTTCACAATCTTGTTCATTGCAAGGGAGTGATGGTTTGGCAAATACCGCGTACCGCAGGGAAAAAACCATGCAGGAACTCAAGGGACGCAATATAACTAAAAAACCGGTTCAACCTTGCCGGAAGCCGTCAGTGTTCTCTTCGGCAATCAGTTGCGCTAGCCCCGTAAGCCTTCCGGAGGCGCGTTTTTCGGCGATGGCCATGGCAAGGGCCCTGGGATCGCCGATGATCATCACGAGTTTTTTCGCCCTGGTGACAGCCGTGTAGATGAGGTTCCTTTCAAGCAGGGTGTAGTGCTGCATGGCAAGGGGAATGACGACGGCAGGATATTCCGAGCCCTGGCTCTTGTGGATGGTGATGGCATAGGCAAGCGTGATCTCGTCGAGATCGGCGGCCTCATACACCGCCTCCCGGTCGTCGTAGCGTACAGTCATCGATCCCTCTTCTTCATCGACGGAAACGATGCGCCCGATATCGCCGTTGAACACCTCCCTGTCGTAATTGTTCACCAGCTGGATCACCTTGTCGCCCTCGGCGAACGAAGTACCGAACCGGACAAGCTTTTTGCGGTTCCCGGGGTTCAGCGTTTCCTGCAGGAGCTCGTTGAGGGCTTTCGTGCCGAGCACGCCTTTGTTCATGGGAGAAAGAACCTGGATGTCCCGCAGGGGATCGAGGCCGAAACGGGCGGGAATCCTCTGGCAGATGACCTGCAGGAGCCTGCGCCGGATATCGGCGGCTGCATTGGTTTCGACGATGTAGAAATCGGAAAGCCCCGGACCGGGGGATTGTGCGGGCTGTTCTCCATGGTTGATGCGGTGCGCGTTGACGATAATCATCGACGACTGCGCCTGGCGGAATATTTCAGTCAGCCGTACGACAGGGACGGCACCGGAGCGGATCATGTCGGCAAGCACGAAACCGGGACCGACAGGGGGAAGCTGGTCCACATCCCCGGCAAACACGACAGCGGCATGATCGGGAACAGCTCCGAGAAGCCGGTTCATCAGCACCACGTCGATCATCGAAGACTCGTCCACGACAACCAGGTCTGCATGGAGCGGGTTGGAAGGCCCCCTCTTGAAATCACGAAGGTGGGGATCGAACTCGAGCAGCCTGTGGATGGTCTTCGCCTCCCTGCCCGTCGCTTCGGCAAGGCGCTTGGCCGCCCTGCCGGTGGGAGCGCAAAGCATAACTTCAAGCCTGCCCGAACCGAGAATGGCAAGGAAGGTATTGATAATCGTCGTCTTGCCGACCCCCGGACCTCCGGTGATCACCAGCAGCTTGCTGTCCAGCGCCAGTGCGACGGCATTGCGCTGCGACTCCGACAGCTCTATGCCCGAGTGCCGTTCGGCCATCGTAATGGAGGTCATCGTATCGGTGCTCCTCCACGGCAGCTTTCCCCGCATGAGACGCCGGAGATGTGCCGCAATGCCCTTCTCGGCCCGGTAGAGTTCGTTCAGGTAGTAGCAGCGCTCCTCAGCCTCACCGACCGATATGACGTTACCGATGGAAAGCTCCTGTTTAAGAGCATCCCCGATCACGGGTGCCGGGATATCGAGCAGGGTGCCGCAGGATTCGACAAGCATTTTTTCGGGTATGCGGCAGTGTCCCGCAGACGAAAGCTCGAGCAGCACGTGCCCGATCGCGGCGCGAGCCCGCATCGGAGAGTCAGTCGGCACCCCGAGATTGCGCGCTATCTGGTCGGCGGTCCTGAAACCGATGCCGGGAATATCGAGGGTGAGCCGGTAAGGGTTCGATGTAACGACCGATATGGCTTCTTCGCCGTATGCCCTGAAAATCCTTACCGCCCTTGCCGTCCCGACGCCATGGGACTGCAGGAACACCATGATCTTCCTGACCGCGCGCTGTTCGGCCCATGCGGAAACCACCTGGTCCATGCGCTTGCGCCCGATGCCCGGCAGTTCGAGCAGGCGTTCCGGGTGGTCCTCGATGACAGTGAAAACATCCTCGCCGAACGCGCGGACAAGCACGTCGGCGAAATGGGCGCCGATACCTTTGACCATCCCGGAAGAGAGGTATCTGCGGATACCCTCGAGCGTGTCGGGAGGGACCACCGTCAGCCGGTCCGCCCTGAACTGACGTCCCCAGGTTTTGTCGTTCTGCCATGCGCCGACCGCTTCGATGTGCTCGCCCTCGCTGACAGCCGCGACATGCCCGATGACGGCTGACGGTTCCCGTTCCCCTTCGAATTTGACCTTCAGCACCGAAAAACCGTTTTCGGCATTGAAAAACGTCACCTTTTCCACAATGCCGCTCAGCCTCTCCCCCGTTGGAAGGCCTGTGGTTGCCCCGATATCCTTCTGTTCATGTTCCGATCTGCCCGCAACGTTCATCATTCCTTGTATCCTCCTGAAACCGCCGATGCCCGAAAATCTCACCGATTTGTAAAATAAGGTGAATTTAAGTATTGTGCCGATGAGATTCTCATCTTGGGGGTGCTGATTGTCGTTATGGATTCAGCTGAGATCAAACCCTTGTAACTTGATGCAGGTAATGCTGACGCAAGAAAAGATGAAGCCGGAGCTCACCGTATCCAGCCATCCTTCCCCGTTTACAGCTCCCTGCTCATTCTGACCGATTCAATTTGTAAGCCCGAACATGCACAATCCTCCTGAACATTTCTCCATCCCGGAACCCGCGACCGCTACCGGAGCCATGAAAAAAACCTTTGTGAAAGGAACGCTTTTCCCCGTGGAAGTGGGCATGCAGAGGCTCGATCTCTCGAAAACCTACCGGTGCGGGGATCATGAATTCTCGTCGTTCCCCATGTACGATACCGGCGGACCGTTTTCCGATCCTTCTTTCAGGGTGGACCCCGAAAAAGGGATACCGCCCGTGAGGGATAGCTGGCCCTTTCCGGAAAGGGTAACGGAACCGCCCGTGCTCAACGCATCCCAGGGAAAATTGTCATCACGAACGCCCAGAAAGACAAAGGAAGGGTTCGGCATCACACAGATGCACTTTGCCCGAAAAGGCATCGTCACTCCTGAAATGGAGTATGTCGCCATCAGGGAAAACCAGCAGCTCGAAACATGGACCGCAGCGTTTTCAAAGGGCGGACGCCCGGCGATACCCTTCAGTGCGGAGTTCGTCCGGAAGGAAATCGCCGATGGCCGGGCTATCATTCCGGCAAACATCAACCACCCCGAGCTCGAACCGATGATCATCGGCAGGAAATTCCGGGTGAAAATCAACGCCAACATCGGTAATTCGGCGCTCGGCTCCTGCATCGAGGAAGAGGTTGACAAGGCCGTATGGGCATGCCGCTGGGGCGCCGATACCGTCATGGACCTCAGCACGGGCAAGGACATTCACCGCACCCGCGAATGGATCCTCAGGAACTCCCCGGTCCCGATCGGCACGGTCCCGATCTACCAGGCACTTGAAAAAGCGGGAGGGCAGGCCGAAAAACTCAGCTGGGAGCTTTACCGCGACACCCTGGTCGAACAGGCCGAACAGGGTGTCGATTATTTCACCATCCACGCGGGTATCCTGCTCCGCCACCTTCCGGCGGCCGACCGCAGGCTGACCGGAATAGTTTCCCGCGGCGGATCGATCATGGCGAAATGGTGCAGGGCAAACAAAGAGGAAAATTTCCTCTACACCCATTTCGATGAGATCTGCCGGATCCTGCAGGATTACGATATCGCCGTTTCGCTCGGTGATGCCCTTCGCCCCGGTTCGATCGCCGACGCCAACGACGAGGCGCAGTTCGGGGAACTGAAGGTGCTTGGCGAGCTCACGAAAGCCGCATGGGCCCACGATGTTCAGGTCATGATCGAAGGCCCGGGGCATGTGCCTCTCGACATGGTGGCCGAAAACATGCAGAAACAGCTCGAATTGTGCCACGAAGCGCCTTTCTACACCCTCGGCCCGCTCGTCACCGACATCGCGGCAGGCCGCGACCATATCAACTCGGCTATCGGAGGAGCACTCATCGCCAGCATGGGGTGCTCAATGCTCTGTTATGTCACGCCGAAAGAGCACCTCGGACTGCCCGACAGGAACGATGTACGCGAAGGGATCATCTCCCATAAGATTGCAGCTCATGCTGCGGACCTGGCGAAGGGCAACCCGGCCGCATGGCTCCATGATGAACTGATGAGCAGGGCCCGGTTCGACTTCGCCTGGGAAGACCAGTTCAACCTGTCGCTCGACAGCGAAAGGAACAGGCAGGTGCATGGCGAAAGCCTCGCATCAGCAGGGCACTCGAACAAAAACCCCGATTTCTGCACCATGTGCGGCCCCGATTTCTGCTCTATGAAAAAATCAAGGGAAGTGCAGGAGATGGGGGGAACTGAGGACGGGAAATCGGGTAATGGGTAATGGGAAGTGGGGGCTGGGGAAAACAGGACTGAGGACTGAGTTCCCCACTCCCAACATGCCGCCCCTGCGGGGCTGAAACCCAAATTTATTTTGCCACTCCATCCAGGGGCTGGCACCCCTGGCTACCAATATCCCGCCCCTACGGGGCTATCTTTCCCACTTTCCACTTTCCAGACCCCACTATCAACTTACCACTACCCATTACCCAGCACTCAGTCCTCACCTGGCGGCATTGACAATAGCCGCGAAGTCGGCAGCGTTGAGGCTGGCCCCGCCGATAAGGCCACCGTCGATGTTCGGCATGGCAAAAAGTTCGACGGCATTGGAGGGTTTCACGCTTCCCCCGTACTGGATACGGATAGCGGAAGCGACGGATTCTCCATACAGTTTTACAAGGACGGTGCGGATCAGGTCGTGTACTTCCTCGGCCTGCGCGGATGAGGCGGTCTTGCCGGTGCCGATGGCCCAGACCGGTTCATAGGCGATGACCAGATCGCTGATATCGTCGATCCCCTCGAGCCCTTCCCTGACCTGGGAGGACACGACGGCTCCGGTAACCCCGGCTTCGCGCTCTTCGAGCGTTTCGCCAACGCACATGATCACTTTCAAGCCTTCACTCAGCGCTTTCTTCACCCTGAGGTTCACTGTGGCGTTGGTTTCGCCGAAATACTGGCGGCGTTCGGAGTGACCGATGATGACATAGGCGCACCCGACAGCCTTGAGCATCCTTGCCGATACTTCACCGGTATAGGCTCCGTCGTTTTCGTAATGGCAGTTCTGCGCCACAAGATGCACCGGGCCGTTTTCGAGAAGTGCGCCGACAGGCTGCAATGCAGGAAAAGTCGGCGCGATTCCTACCTCGCAGCCAGAAAAACCTTCGCCAAGTTGTGCAAGCAGTTCGCTCGCCAGTTTTGTCGATTCGGCAATGGTGTTGTTCATTTTCCAGTTGCCGACAACTATTTTTGTACGCATGACTTAATAATCTGTTTTGACGTCGAGAAAAATCCGGTCGATCTCTGAAACGGCAAATTTATGCTTGCCGGATCGGTCGTCCCTGAGCCTTATATCCCCTTCACTTACTGCGATCACCCTGCCGTGCCACACCCTGTTCTCGGTGGTCACCAGGTTCACTTCCCGGTTCAGCAGTTCCTGATTGTTGCCGATCTTGTCCTGGCGAAAAATGATCTGACGTTTACCCATATACAATAACTGGTTAAGATTTTCACCTGTTTGCAGCATATTTCCCAAGAGAAAACCGTAAGTTGCGGATAAAACGCGCCTTACCGTTCCCCCTCATTGCCTGTTCGCAGCCTTTTGGCAGCTTTGAGGAAAAAACAGGCATCTGAATATAAAAAAAGCGCGGATTTCTCGGGACTTTTTCCGCCGGGAAAAAGAAAAGCCCGGAAAACTCCGGGCTTCGCAATATTCTTTCCTGAAGGAAAAAACAGGATTATTTCAGGGGCTGGATCGTCATGTTGCAGGGCATGCCGTTCTGCATCGGACAGGGCACCGGCGCGCCGGCTGCAGGCGCCTGGGAAGCCTGGATGGCCGGCATGGGGCATTTCATGTCTGCCATCTGCTTGTCCAGCGCCGATATTTTCTGCTCCAGCTCCATCTTCAGGGCGGATTTGTCAATACCCTTGCTGCCGCTGAGAAGCTTCTGCTCAATTTTCATGACCTCGACAATCGTCTGCATCACTCCGGACATCGGGCAGGACATCTGCATGCCGCCCATCATAGGGCATGGAGGAACTGCAGGTTTCTGGCAGGGTACTGGCTGTTTCGCTGAAGCTGTAAATGAAAACAAACAGAGGCTGAAAAGCACAAGGAATATTTTTTTCATGGCATTCACCGTAAAGTGTTGAACATTGACCGGGTGATCGTAAAAACCGGGAAGAAATCTATTTAACGAAAATATCGAGGACCTGGTAATGCAGTTCGCCGCTTGGAACCCTGATGCTTACCTTGTCCCCCACCGTCTTGCCGATGAGCGACTTTCCGACAGGAGAGCGCACGGATATCTTGCCGAGGTCGGTGTCGGCCTCTTCCGATGAAACGAGCGTGTACTCGATAATTTCCTCCTGGTCATCAAGGTTTTTCAATTTCACTGAAGTCAGGATATACACCTTGTCGGTTTTGATCTGCTTCGGGTCGAGAATGCTGGCTGACGCAAGCTTGTTCTCAATGTCAGCGATGCGTGCTTCTGTCTGGGACTGCTCCTCGCGTGCAGCGTCATATTCCGCATTTTCGCTCAGATCGCCATGGGAGCGGGCCTCCGCTATTTTCTCCAGAACTTCCTTTCTGGTTTCATGCACCAGCACATACAACTCGTCCTTAAGCCGGTTGTAACCATCCCTGGTCAGGTAAATTCTGTCACTCATCTCTCTCGCGCTTTTGTTGTTTGAAAGGTAAAGACCTTGAAAATAATGCTGTAACCGGGACAGGCTCACGATACAAAAAAAAGTAAAGTCAGCACGGCTCAGCTGACTTTACTTCCAATAAATGTACGATTCTTATTCCGTCCGGCAAAAAAGTTTAGACATTGTACGCAAAATAGATCCTGTTGCCTCCACGCTCGACAAGCAGGAAAAGCAGGTCGCCTTCCCTGACACTTTTTACCAGTGCGCTGTAAGCCGCAAATGATGCAACGGGCTGCCTGTTGACCGAGAGAATGACGTCACCCGGCCGGATTCCGGCCATGGCGGCATTCGATGAAGGTTCGACCGCGGTGATGACAACCTTCCCTTCACCCTGCTTCAGGTTGAAACGTACCGCTGTCTGCGCCGTCAGCTCCTCGGCATGGAAACCAAGGGCGGAAACAGCCCCGGCCTGCGGCTGCGGCTGTGATCCAGCGAGCTCTTTTGCCGGAAGTGGATCGAGCCTGACCTGGAAAACGACGGGCCGGCCGTCCCTGAGCCCTTTCAGCGTGACTGCTGTGCCCGGGGCCTGGGCCGCTATCCAGTTGCGCAGTTCGGCGCTGTCCGTAATCTTGTTGCTGTTGAATTCAAGCAGCACGTCACCGGTCCTGATACCGCCTTTCTGGGCTGGACTACCCTCGACAACCGTTCCGACAAGGACTCCCTCGGTTTTCTGGAGACGAAGCCCTTTTGCAAGATTGTCGTCGATGTCCTGGAGCGTGACGCCGAGATATCCCCTTGAAACCTTGCCGGTAGTGATGAGCGATGTCAGTACCTGCCTGGCCATATTGGACGGGACCGCGAAGCCGATGCCTTCAAACCCGCCCGTGCGGCTGGCAATGGCGGTATTGATGCCGACAAGCTCGCCATTGATGTTGATCAGGGGGCCACCCGAATTTCCGGGGTTGATCGCCGCATCGGTCTGGATGAAATCTTCGTAATCAGCCAGGCCTACATTGGCCCGTCCCTTGGCGCTCACGATGCCCTGGGTAACCGTCCGTGCGAGGGATTCGCCGAGAGGGCTGCCGATGGCAATCACCCATTCGCCGACACGCAGCCTGTCACTGTCACCGAATGGTAAAGGCTTCAGTCCTTTCGCGTTGACCTTGATGACGGCAAGGTCCGTTTTCGGGTCCTTGCCTACGATTTTCGCATCGATCCTCCTGTTGTCGGAAGTCCTGACGTAAATCTGATCGGCACCGTCGATGACATGGTTGTTCGTAAGGATATAACCGTCTTCCGTCACGATGACGCCGGAGCCGAGTCCCCGCTTCACGTTCCCGCTGCCGTTTCCCGGTGTCCTGCGGGAATTTCCGAACATGTCATCGAAGGGATTTCCGAAAAAATTGAACGGGATGATGACCCTCTCGGTCATTTTCTTTTCGGTAAAAACAGTGACCACAGAGGGGGTTGCCGACTCCGCAATCTGCACAAAGGCTTCGTTGAAGCTTTTCAGCGTCTGGATGGGATAATTCTCGAAATTGTTTTTCGCAGTCGCATAATTCGGCTTTGCCGAAAGCGTGAATCCTTCGGAGCCCAACCGGAACTCCAGATTGGAAAAAACAACTGCTCCAAGAACAATGCCTGCAAAAACCAGAAGCAGGTATTTCGCGGTGGTAAGCTTCTTTTTCATCGTTGCACCTGTTTTTATTTAGTCTTTACTGTATGTTTGCTATCGTTTCGATATTCTGGATGGCTGTCAGACCGGCCCTCATCTTGTTCATGGTTTCCTCATATTCCGATTCGGGCCTGGAATCGGCCACGATGCCTCCGGCAGCCTGAAAATAGATTGTTCCGTCCTTTATTACCATGGTGCGTATGGCAATCGCAGTCACGAGGTTTCCCTTGAAATCGAGGAAGCCCACTGCCCCGCCGTAAAGCCCTCGTTTCTCCTTTTCGAGCTCGTAGATGATCTCCATGGCCCGCACTTTCGGCGCACCGGTAAGTGTACCGGCGGGAAAACAGGACCAGAAAGCGTCCATTGTCCCCAGATCGTCCCTGAGCTCCCCGCGCACATTGCTGACGATATGCATCACGTGGGAGTATTTCTCGACCACCATCATCTCGTTGGTCTCGACAGTTCCGATTTTGGCGATCCTCCCGATATCGTTCCGGCTGAGGTCGATAAGCATGAGATGTTCCGCCAGTTCCTTCTCATCGGAAAGGAGCTCCTTCGCGATACGTTCGTCCTCCTCCCAGGTGCTGCCGCGGTGCCTCGTCCCTGCAATGGGCCTGGTGTCGACCATCCTGCGGCCGGCAGGGTCCCGTTCCACCTTGACCAGAAGTTCCGGCGACGAGCCGACGATGTGGAAATCACCAAGATCGTAGAAATATAGGTAGGGCGACGGGTTTATGGTGCGCAGCATCCGGTAGACGTCGAACGGACGGGTGTTGAGCTTCCTGCGGAGCCTCTGGGAAATCTGCACCTGGAAAATATCGCCCGCCAAGATGTACTCTTTTGCCCTGAGCACCTTCTGAAGGTACTCATCATGCTCCGTGTTAGACACCACCACCTCCGGCTGTTCGGGCCTGAAAGCGATATCGTCCCTCGTCAGGGGCATGAACATCCGTTCGGCTATTTCGTCGATTTTCCGAAGTGCCTCGGATTTATCGGATTCATCGAGATAGTTCGACACGATGAAAACCTTGCGCATGATATTGTCGAAAATCACCAGCGTATCGCAGAAAAGCAGCAGGATGTCGGGCATGCCTGCCGGATCGGGAAATTCCGGTTTCGGGATCCTTTCTATCAGGTGCATCGCATCGTAACTGAAATAACCGAATACGCCCGAAGTGATCATCTGCGGCGTACCGTTTTTTTTGCGAGGAATCACTTCGGTATCGAAAGCGTCGAGGCATCGGTCGATCTTCCTGCGGAGGTCGGGCTCCCCTTCTGCAAGAGCACGGAGGCCGCTGAATTTCTCGTTGAAAATTTCGATGCTGGCAGGGCCATCGACCGACCCCTTCAGAATGGCGACGGGATCGATGGCGATATAGGAAAAACGGGCAAGGTACTCCTCCCCCTCGACCGATTCAAGAAGGCATGAATTCGGGCGCTGAAGCTTGAGGTATACGGATACCGGGGTCTCCGTGTCGGCATGAACCTCCCTGACCAGGGGCTTGAGCAGGTAGGATATGCCTGTCTGATGAATTGTCATAAAGGCATGAAAGGGTAATGATTATAAGTAAAAGCGTAATAAAGCGATTTATTTCGTATCGTTAAATGTTGCCGTCGCTCCTCCGGGCGGGAGCGAAGCTGAAAAAGCTGCTGCAAAACAGCCATTCCCATGAACCCCTTCCGTTTCGACAAACGTTTCGTCGCCAACTGGCTGAAAGCGTTCATGGTTTCGCCCGGGGTTCTTTTTCCGGCGGCATATCTGTTTCTCTACCTTTCCTCCGGCCTGTTCCTCAACGGAGTGTTCAAAAAAGAACTTCAGGACGCTTATGCCCTGAAAACGGCGAACAGCCGCCGTCTGGCCGTAGGGTCCCTGAAGCTCAGCGTCACGCTTGGGTCGGTGACGCTCAACGATATCACAACGGAACCGGCACGCGCTTCAGCAGATAGCAGGCCGCGCATCATCAACGCCGTGGAAATCCCGTTACCCGACCTTGCAGACATCCTTCTCTTCAGCTCGGCAAGGCGTTCTTCAGCAAGGTCCGTCTGTGAAACGGTCCTTGCTGAAGAGTCAAACGGTCAATGAACAAAAAGGCCCGGCCGGTTCCATCTGATCGAAGCCAGCTTGTGAACGGGATCACCTAAAATGGAAATGTCAGGGTTCCAGGACCAGTAAACCATCATTGCCTGGCCGAGGATGTCCTTTTCAGGCAGAAATCCCCAGAAACGGCTGTCAAGGCTGTTATCGCGGTTGTCGCCCATCGCGAAATAGTAGTTGTCCTGAACGGTGTATTTGTCTGCCGCGCTGCCGTCGACAAAAACCACCCTGCCCATAAGGCTCACTTCATGCCCTTCACCGGCGATCACCGAGGCATAAAGAGGGAATGTCGCCTGGGTGAGCTTTACCACATCGCCTTTGCGGGGAATGCGGATCGGCCCGTAATTATCCTTGTTGTACCCGGAAGACTGGGGAAAAATCATGAAATCGGGTTCGTTCGCAGGTACCCTGCTGCCGATATACTGGCCGTGTTCCGGAAGAGGCACTTCACTGCCGTTGATGAACAGTTTGCCCCCCCTGATCTGCAGGGTATCGCCGCTGACGGCGACGCAGCGCTTGATATAGTTGAGCGACGGGTCCTTCGGATACTTGAAGACAATGATCTCTCCACGGTTCACCTTGTGCAGGCCGGGAAACCTGAAATCGGTGAAAGGAACTTTCGGACCGTAGACGTATTTGTTGACAAAAAGGAAATCGCCGGCAAGAAGGGTGTTCTCCATCGAGCCTGTCGGGATACGGTAGGACTCGACGACGAAAATCCTGAGAACGGTGGCGATTATCGCCGCGATGATCAGGGCCTCGAACCACTCCTTCGAATGCTTTTTTTCAGGCTGACTGTTCTGCGTGTTCAATGGTGTTGCTTTTTTATCGTTGAAATAAACCCGGCTTTTCCTGATACTAACAGACAGGACGTTTTTTTCAAACGATTCCTGCCATTATGCTCATTTTTTTTAAAGCGTTACCTGCATATTCCCCCATTCTCACTCCTCGATGTTGAGCAATGCGAGGAATGCTTCCTGTGGAACTTCGACCCGGCCGACCTGCTTCATGCGTTTCTTGCCTTCCTTCTGTTTTTCAAGCAGCTTGCGTTTGCGGCTGATATCGCCGCCGTAACATTTCGCAAGCACGTTCTTGCGCATGGCCGAGATGGTCTCGCGGGAAATGATCCTGCTGCCGATGGCCGCCTGGATGGCAACCTCGTACATCTGCTTGGGAATGATCCCTTTCAGCTTGTGGCAGAGTTTCTTGCCCCAGTCGTATGCCTTGGAACGATGGACGATAATGGAGAGCGCGTCGACCGGTTCGCCGTTCAGCAGCACATCCAGCTTGACGAGGTCCGACGAGCGGTAGCCCATGTATTCGTAGTCCATCGATGCGTAACCCTTTGAAATCGATTTCAGCTTGTCGTGGAAGTCGAATACGATTTCGGCGAGCGGAAACTCGAAATGCATGATCACCCTCGCCGTGTCGATGTAATCGGTATTCTTGTATTCGCCTCGGCGTTCCATGCCGAGTTTCATGATGTTGCCGATATATTCCGAAAGGGTGATGATCTGGACGCTCACATAGGGTTCCTCGACCTGGTTGATGCGCGTCGTATCGGGCATCTTGGAGGGGTTGTCGACGATAACGATCTCCCCGTTGGTCATCACGACGCGGTATTCCACGTTCGGTACCGTGGTGATGATATTGACGTTGTACTCCCTTTCGAGCCGCTCCTGGATGATCTCCATGTGCAGCAGACCGAGGAAGCCGCACCTGAAGCCGAACCCGAGGGCAACCGAAGTTTCGGGCGTGTAGACCAGCGAAGCGTCGTTCAGCGCAAGTTTCTCGAGCGATTCGCGCAGGTCCTCGAACTCGTTCGAATTGATGGGATAGAGGCCGCTGAACACCATGGGCTTGACATCCTTGTAGCCCGCAAGCCTTTCCGAAGCGGGTGTGTCGGCAAGCGTGACGGTGTCGCCGACTTTTGCATCCTTGACATCCTTGATCGAGCAGATCAGATAACCGACGTTACCTGATTCAAGTACGTTTTTGGGGTTCCTTTTCAGGCTCATGGTGCCGATCTCGTCCGCGAGGAAAATCTTGTCGCTGGCGAAAAACCTCACCTTGTCGCCCTTTTTCAGCACACCGTCCACGATGCGCAGATATACCACCGCACCGCGGTATGCGTCGAAAACCGAATCGAAGATCAATGCCCTGAGCGGTTTCTGCTTGTTGTCGGCAGGGGGCGGAATTCTTCTGATGACGGCTTCCATGAGATCAGCGATCCCGATGCCGGCTTTTGCCGATACCTGGAGGATATCCCCCCGATCGACGCCGGTGAGGTCCATGATCTGACGGGCGACACCTTCGACATCGGATGACGGAAGGTCAATCTTGTTGATCACCGGAATGATCTCGAGCCCCGCCTCGATGGCGAGGTAGAGGTTGGCGATGGTCTGCGCCTCGACCCCCTGGGTGGCATCGACGACAAGCAGCGCTCCCTCGCAGGCGGCAAGCGAGCGGGATACCTCGTAACTGAAGTCCACATGGCCCGGCGTATCGATCAGGTTGAGGGTGTATTCGCAGCTGTCCGACGCCGTGTACTTCATCTGGACGGCGTGGCTCTTGATGGTGATGCCGCGCTCGCGCTCGAGGTCCATGTCGTCGAGGACCTGTGCGGATGACATCTGGGTGCGGTCGAGCGTATTGGTAACTTCGAGCAGGCGGTCGGCAAGCGTTGACTTTCCGTGGTCAATATGTGCGATGATGCAGAAGTTTCTCAGAGTGGAGACATCCGGACCGGAAAAGGACATAAAAAGAGCGTTTGATTGATCGTAATTTTGCGAAACGGAAATATAATGAAATAATGGGATTGTGGCACGGCAGGATGTGCATGAGAACGCAACCCGGCGGCAGGCATTCGAGGTTCAACGGAGCACGACTGGAGCGTCAGCCTGCCGGTACCCTCGCAGGAACTCGCCGGCCTCCATGGGTTTCCTGCCTTCGAGCTGCAGCGAAAGCAGTTCTATCCAGCCATCGGAGCACCTGACGCAGAACCGGCCATCTCCAACCATGACGGTCCCCGGACCAGCCGGGGCATCTTCGGAAAACGCTGAAGGACGGGCGCTGAAAATCTTCATGGTCTTCCCTTCCATCATCGTCCATGCAGCCGGCTTCAGGGCGAGCCCCCTGATGAAATTATGAATGGCGGAAACAGGCTGTGACCAGACGATCCTGGAGTTTTCCCTCGTCAGTTTGGGAGCTTTCGTGGCAAGTGCATCGTCCTGTTTCGAAACAGCCGCATCGCCTGTCGAGATGAGTCGAAGCGTCTCCACGACTGTATCCGCCCCGATGCGCGAAAGCCTTTCCGCAAGTTCGAAGGCGTTTTCATCTGGCCCGATGGCTGTTTTCGCTTTCAGGATGATATTGCCGGTATCGACACGATCCTGCAGGAAAAAGGTCGTCACTCCCGTCTCCCGTTCACCCCTGATGATCGCCCAGTTTATCGGTGCTGCGCCGCGGTAGGCGGGCAGAAGCGAAGCGTGCAGGTTGAAAGCGCCAAGTCGCGCTTTTGTATAGACCGACGGGGGCAGTATCCGGAAAGCCGCCACGACAATGACGTCGGCCAGGCATTGCGATACCTTCTCTTCGAACAGCGGATCGCTGACGTCGTCGGTTTCATAGACCGGCAGACCGAGCGCGATCGCGGCAGACTTCACTGCCGTCGGTTCCGCATCCGCGTGCTTTCCCCTGCGGGGCTTGTCCGGCCCGGTCACGACAAGCACGAGCTCAAATTCATGATGTGTGGCAATAGCCTGAAGGGAAGGAACGGCGAACGAAGGGGTTCCCATGAAAACGACACGCATCGGGCTCACTCCGGACAGGCTTCGGGAAAAACTTCGCGGGAATGCGGGTATTCGGCTTCGACGTTGCCTGCTGCAAGCTCGTCGAGCTTGCCCTGCACTTTACGGCGTTCGCGCTTTTCAAGCCTGTCAACGAAAAGCGTTCCGTCGAGATGGTCTATTTCATGCTGGAGCACCCTGGCCAGCATTCCGGAAAAATCGGCAACCTGTTCCGTAAAATTCTCGTCCCGGTATTTCAGGGTAATCGATGCGGGACGGGTGACATCGCCCACGACGCCAGGCACGCTCAGGCACCCCTCTTCCATCACGTTTGCCCCGCGCAGAGAGAGGATATGCGGATTGATGACCACCAGCGGCGGCACATCGGCATACTCTTTCATGCAGGAAACATCCACAACAAGCAGGCGGATCGAATGTCCCACCTGGGGAGCGGCAAGCCCTATTCCGGAAGCATTGCGCATCGATTCGAACATCGAACCGACAAGCTCCGCCGTGGAACTGTCTACCCCTTTCATCGGACGGGCTTTCTTTTTCAGCACTTCGTCACTGTAAATATTGATCGGTAATATCATCGTCTTCGCTCTGTTGAATATCAGGGAGACCGGAACCCATGGCAGTAATGGTACGCGGCATCACTCTCCCGCCTGTCTCATGCAATACAACCGGAGTGAATATAGAAAAAGTTCTTCAGAGGCAAGCATCCCTGTATAAACCCTGGAACGGTAAGGAAAGCCCTTAAAATGAATGATTTCCAAAACAGCAATACTGCATCAGGACAAGCGATATGATTTTTCGAAAAAATATCTTGAAGGAACACGCAGGATTCGCGGCAATTTTATAAGTCTTTTGATGTATTTCATTTTTTTTTAAACATTATAGTAATAAGGGCATTACACAACGGCTTCATTCCCCCTATCATAATTCCTTTTTTTGAACATTTATCAATGCCGCCCCATCGTGCATCTGAACGGTTCGATCTCTCGTCTCATAATCGGTAAAGTCAAAACGCGAACTGAAAAAACGACACTGAAACCATGCCCAGAAAAACCGGACACGAGCGGGGTCAGCAGGATATCACCTACCGGGTCATTTTTGAAGAGAGTACCGACCCGAAATTCCTCATCGACCGCGAGGGAAAAATCCTCGATGCGAACAATGCATTTGCTGCACTTGTCGGCAAAAAGCAGGAAGAGTGCCTTGGGCTTGACGTTTTTTTATTCACAGAGGGTACTGTAGCCGAAGAGCGCAGGATAAAGACAGACGAAGCCTTCCGTACCGGTAAACGCATCATCTTCGATGACCGTTCGAACGGCCGTTGTTTCAGGAATACGCTCTACCCTATCCCGGGCGAAGACGGTTCAATCGAAAAGCTCTATGTTTTCGCCCAGGACATGACCGATATGCTGGCAGCGGAAATAAAATCGAAAGAACAGTCCGCATTCAGCAAGGAAGCGATGGAAGCCATTCCCGGCCCATTTGTCGTTCTCGACCCGCAAGGATCGATCATCACCTGCAATTCCCGTTTCCATAAAGTGATCGCCCGCAACGACAAGGATGACCTCTCGGGAATCAACACCTTCGACCTGTTCCATCCTGACGAGAGAGAGTTCGCCCATGAAAAGCTTGACAGCATCCTGCAGAAAGGAACGGAAGAATCCGCCGAAATGAGGATACTGGTCCAAGGTGGGCCTGAATTCAGGTGGTTCAGGATAACGACAAAGAGGATATACGTCGATAACAGAATATTCCTGGTAAGTACGGGGAACGATATCGAGGAGTACAAGCAAAAAGAAAAGGAACTGAGCTTAAGCAACGAACAGCTAAGGTTCATTCTTGCCAAATCCCGTACCGGAAGCTGGGAATGGGAAATAAAAAGCAACCAAAACAAATGGAGCGATGAGATTTGGGATCTTTACGGCATCGAGAAATATTCCTGTACGCCGTCCTATGAAAGCTGGAAACAGGCCATTATCGAAGAGGACCGGGAAATAACCGAAAACAGAGTGGCCGCGGCTGTTAAAAAAGGCCATCCTTTCCAGTTGCAGTGGCGAGTACGCCATCCAGACGGTTCCGACCACTGGCTGATGACACAAGGCATCCCCATCAGGAATAGCAAAGACAAGGTTATTCAGTATATCGGGGTCGTCATCGATATCACCTGCCTGAAAGAAGCGGAAAACAAGCTGAAGGAAAACGAAAAGCGCTTCAGGAACCTCTTTGAAGAGCACTCCTCCGCCATGCTCATCATCGATGCGGAAACCGACAGGATAATCGATGCAAACAGGGCCGCCACCTCTTTTTACGGCTGGCCATCCGCAGATATTTGCCAGATGAAGATCGGACAGCTCTCCGCAAATTCACCGGAAACCCTTGATAAAAATAAGGAAGCGGCAAGCCGGCTCAGCAGGAAACAGTTTTCCGCCGTTCATAAAAAAGCCGACGGCTCCTTCAAGGACGTCGAGGTATTCTGCAACCTCTCCACGATCGCAGACAAAAAAGTATACTACTGCATCGTCAACGATGTGACCGACAGGAAAAAAGCCGAAAGAGAGCTCATCGAAAACAAAACCATGCTCGAAGCTGCACTTGAAAGCATGAGCGATGCCGTTTTCATTTCCGACAAGGAAGGCCGCTTCATCGAGTTCAATCAGGCTTTCGCTTCGTTCCACAGGTTCAGGAACAAAAGGGAGTGCCTGAAAAAACTTTCAGACTACCCGGAAATCCTCGATGTGTTCATGGCCGACGGCTCCCTTGCATCCCTCGATCAGTGGGCGGTGGCGCGGGCGTTGCGCGGGGAACATGGAATAGCGGCCGAATACGGATTGCGGCGCAAGGATACCGGAGAACAATGGACCGGCAGTTACAATTTCGCCCCCATATATGATAAAAACGGTTCGATTACCGGTTCGGTCGTGACCGGAAGGGATGTATCGCAGCGTAAAAAAGCTGAACAGTCGTTGAGAGAAAGCGAAGAACGGTTCAGGAATTTCTTCGAGCAGCATTCTGCCGCAATGCTTATCCTCGATCCGGAAACAGGAAATATCATCGATGCGAACAATGCCGCTGCAAGGTTTTACGGTTGGAGCAGGGAGCAGCTGGTCCGGATGAGCGTCATAGAAATAAATACCGATACGCCGGAAAATTCCAGGAAACGCCTCGAAGGATGGAAATCTAACAGCACACGGACTTTCGTCGTCAAGCATCGGAAAGCCGACGGAGCGATCGTCGATATCGAGATGTACGGGCAGAAAATCCAGACCAACGACCAGTGGCTCGTATACCTGATCCTGCATGACATTACAGATCGCAACCAGGTGGAAAAAGAGCTGAAGAAGCTCAGTATCGCCATAGAACAGAGCCCTGCAATCGTGGTCATCACCGATATTGACGGCAATATCGAGTACGTGAACCCCTCGTTCACGAAACATACCGGATACACGCTCGAAGAAGTGAAGGGACAGAACCCCCGCGTGCTCCAGTCCGGCCTCATGCCGAAGGAAGTATACGAACATCTCTGGAACACCATTCTTTCCGGCAGGGTATGGCACGGCGAATTCCATAACCGGAAGAAAAACGGCGAGCTTTTCTGGGAAGATGCCTCCATCGCCCCCATCAGGAACGAGAAGGGCGAAATAACCAATTTCGTGGCTGTCAAGGAAGATATCACGGATAACAAAAAGCTCCTGAATGAACTGATATCCGCAAAAGAAAAGGCTGAAGAGAGTGACCGGCTGAAGTCAGCCTTCCTGAACAACATCAGCCATGAAATCCGGACGCCTATGAACGGTATCCTCGGTTTCTCGGAACTGCTCAGGGAACCGCAGTTGTCCGGTGAAGAACAGCAGGAGTACATCGAGCTTATCCAGCAGAGCGGCGAACGGATGATGAAGCTTATAACCGACATCATGGAAATTTCGCGGATCGATGCAAGGGAATCGATCATCGAACTTTCCGAAACACCCCTCAACAGCATTCTCAGAGAAATCTACGGCGAATACAGGGACGAAGCGCAAAACAAGGGACTGGAACTGAATTGGAAGCCCGGCCTTTCCGAGAACGAATGCAACATGGTGACCGATGGCGGCAAACTTCGGATGATCCTTTCCAACCTGCTTCAGAATGCCCTTAAATTCACCAGCGAAGGGCATATCGACTTCGGCTATGAAAAAAAGGATGCGATCCTTGAATTTTATGTCACCGACACCGGCGTCGGTGTTCCACCGGAAATGAAAGAGAAAATTTTCGAACGGTTCAGCCAGGTGGACACCTCGCTTTCAAGGCTTCATGATGGGGCCGGACTCGGTCTGAGCATCACGAAAGCCTACATCGAGCTGCTGGGCGGGATCATCCATGTGGAACCCGGCCTGAGCGGGGGAAGCAGGTTCTTTTTCACCCTTCCATGGACACCGGTCCATAAATCCGTGCCTGCTGAACCGGTAATCCCCGAAAATCCGGATATGTCCGTACTGAACATCGTCATTGCCGAAGACGACGACGTAAGCGCCCTGCTGCTGAAAAAAGCCCTGAAAAGTGAACAGTTCACCCTCCATATCGCAACAAACGGCAGGGAAGCAGTTGAACTGGTCCGGCAGCACCCTGAAACGGACATCGTCCTTATGGACCTGAAGATGCCCGTCATGAATGGTTATGACGCCCACCAGCTGATCAGGGAGATCCGTCCCGATCTTCCCGTCATCGCTCAGACAGCATTCGCATCACCCGATGACAGGGAAAAAGCTTTTTATGCCGGATTCAGCGGGTACCTTACAAAACCTGTCAAGAAAAATGAGCTCCTCGACATGATCACATCGCTTACCGGAAAAAAATAAACCGCCATCCATCAATTCTCCGCAATTATTCCTGCAATGCTGAATCCGGACCGGCATTGCAGGGGTTATGGTGAATTTGTAACTTCATTCAGAAATACCGTAATCATCACATGGAGCGAATGCTCCGTTCAGGATAAGATCGGAGATGTTCCTGCGATGGTTTCCTCAGCAACCGATCCTGAGAAAGCAAACCGTAGAGACCGATGAACATGGGAAAAAAAGAAAAACCCGCAAAGATAACCAGGTTGGCTGAGACCCAGTTCAGAACCGGTATGAAAGAGCATGGTCTCCGATGCACATCGGAACGGATTGCCGTCTTGCAGGAAATCTACCGCTCCGATACCCACCTCGATGCCGATGAACTGTTCGTTAAACTGAAAAACCGGGGTGTCGGCATTTCGCGAGCGACCGTCTACCACACCCTCGACCTGCTCCTGAAATTCCATCTGGTATCGAGGACCGATCTCGGCCACAAGCACACCCATTACGAAAAAGCCTACGGTGTTGAAAATCACCTGCACATGGTTTGCAACGACTGCGGAAAGGTGCTGGAAATATCCGACCGGTCACTTTCGGATATACTCGAAAATCTTTGCAGTAAAAATGGGTTCGAACCCGAGAGCTTCACCCTTCAGCTTTTCGGAAAATGCAGCGGACATTCCTCCGGCGAACCGTCCAAGTATAAAAACTGAAGGTGCAGGATCCCTCCCCTATTCCCCGACAGACTCCTTCTCCTTGTGCCGATAGATATTTCCCAGCTGCCTGCCTATTTCCCGCAAGTGGATGAATACCGTCCTCTTCGGCTCATCGGATGACATTCCGGATGTTTCTTCAGGCATTCCTGACTGGACAGGATAGACAAGGATAAAGCTGTTGCCGGTAAAATACCTGTTCAGATACGAAGGAATCTTCGACATCTTGTTATGGTAAGACAGCCGGTTCTTCCGGCTCATGACGATGATGATGTTGTCGTCGCTTCTGATTTCCTTCGACAGAGCAGGCAGTTCGTCCCAATCCCTGAACACCCTGTAATCGGCAATGAAAAACTTCCAGCAGTCGGATTTTCTGATGCACGCGACGGTCTGTCTGGAAGCATGGACGATAAGCCTGCTTCCGGTGTTGCGGACTATGTTGATGACTTTCTGCATCCACAGGGAAAACCCCGGCTCGTTCTCCCCTTCCTGCGGAATGACCAGGATCGTACGCCTGATCGTGGAAAGGGGCTGAACAGCTTTGTAAATCATCGTTGTAACATTGCACCGCTCCAGGATATCCTCCGATGAACGGCCGAGAAAACTTTCCGTAACGCTGTTTTTATGGTGCAGTCCCATGATGAGGACCGTGATTTTCCGTTCCCTGACAACGCCGGCAATACCGTTGACCACGTCACTGTCGTAACGCAGGATCGGCGTCAGGCTGTTGTCGGTTGAAGAAGCTGCCACTTGGGCTTTTTCGAGGATAGTGCCCCCTGTTTTTTTCACCATCTCGTCCGGCAGGTCGTAATCGGCTACATGCACGGCATAGATGCCATTCCGGCTTTTCTGCGATTTTACCGTTACGCTGAGGTTCACCAGTTCGTCGACAGTGTCCGCATCGCCAAGCGGCATGAGGATCCTTTCCTCTTCGATCCCGCTGCGGTTTTCCGCAACCTCTTCCGCCGATTCGGCAAGAGCGATGTTGTGTGCGCCTTTCTGCCCGGTAAAGGTCGCGAAGATGCAGGTCAGGAGAATGAACAGGATCGTCCCGTTCAGCACCTGCTCGTTCAGAAGCCTCTGGGGAGTACCGTCCGGATTGGTCCCGGTCACGATATTGTAGCCGATCAGGACCGTGGCGAGGGCAACAGCCGCATGCGCACTGATGAGACCGAAGATCAGCCGCCGCTGGTCCAGGGAGAACCCGAACAGCTTCTGGGTTATCCACGCTGACAAATATTTGGCAACCGAAGCGGCAACCGTAATGACGAGGGCGACCCGGATGGTCTCATAATCCTTGAAAACAGCCCGGATATCGATAAGCATGCCGACACCGATCAGGAAAAAAGGAATGAAAATGGCATTGCCGACAAACCTGATCCTGTTCATAAGGGGTGAGGTGACCGGGATCAGCCGATTGAGGCTGAGCCCACCGAGAAAAGCCCCGATAATCGCTTCGACCCCCGCAGCTTCGGCAAGAAAACCGCTGAAAAAAACAAGTGCCAGCACAAACAGGTATTGCAGCACATTGTCGTCGAAACGCTTGAAAAACCAGCGTGCGATCACCGGAAACAGGAAAAGGACAATCCCGCTGAAAATCATGAGGCCGATAACCAGCCTCATCCAGAACATTCCCCCTATCTCGCCGTTCGATATTTCAGCTACAATCGCAAGCACGAGAAGCGCGAGCGTATCGGTAATCAGTGTGCCGCCGATAGCAATATTCACCGCCTTGTCTTTCGCGATGCCCAGCTGGCTGACGACAGGATAGAGAATAAGGGTATGGGAAGCGAAAATGCTGCCGATAAGGATGGAAGAAAGCAGGGGAAAATGCAGCAGGCAGATACCGACGGCGATACCGAGCGTGATGGAGATAAAAAAGGTATAGAGACCGAACAGCGTGCTTTTTACGCTGTTCTTCCGGAAATCCTCGACGTCTATTTCGAGACCGGCAAGAAACATGATATAGAGCAATCCGACCGTACCGAACAGCAGGATACTGCTGTCGCGAAGCATGAGGTTGAGTCCGTTCGGTCCGACAATGGCCCCGGCAATGATAAGGCTGACAAGGCTCGGAATTTTCAGCCTGTTGAAAAGAAGGGGGACAAAAAGAATGATGAACAGTATCAGTGAAAACTGCAGGACCGGATTCTTCAACGGCAGGGTTATGGCAAAAAGGCTCGTCAACAGCATCGATATGCAATCCAGAAGATGTTCACATAAGCGAAACGTGGTTGTTCTGCGATTGATCAGGCCACCATCAAACGTGCAAATAACATTAACTCAAGGCAGAATAACTGGTTGTGAATTTCGGAAAATTTTCCGTATTCACCAGAAAGCAGCCGGTCATCACAACTGCACATCCGGCTGCCCGGTAACAACATGCCTTTCAATGAAATATGCATTTCTTTTCACACCTCCCCAAACTGCTGAAATGCCTCACGGCAATCACATCGATTACATCGCCCGAACACGAAACGACCCCGCAAGGCTCAACAGGAAATCAAAGCGGACCGGAGATCTTCAATAATCAGGATCAAACCTGAACCCTGACCTAAGCTTTGATTTTTACCGTATTAACATACAGATGAGAAAAAATAAACAGGAGGATAACAGCGAAGAATAAATCGATGGCAGAAAATTTATTTACTGGAATTTACTCCGAAGTCGATCGTCTTAAATCCATCAAAAAAATCTCAAATCCATTAACTTGAGCAGAATAAAATGGTTTTAATCCATCTGAAAAATAGAGGATTCATTCACAACAAGCCGGAAAGTCTTGTAATAATCGCCACTGTTCAGCGATTTACAGATGAAGAAGGCAGAAAACTGACGTCAATTTTCTTAATACAAGATTATGTTATTTAAATAAAATCAATAAATACAAATACAACATCCGGCGACCGGGCACCTGTCAACAGATACTCCACACATCATCAACATCCTGTCAACAAACCACCAACACACGTACCAACACAAACCCAACAGAAGGAACAAAAATTATTCACAATAATATTCCCGCTGAGCGCGCATGTAATCCAAATAAAAAAGACAGGATAAAATCCCATCGATACGATCAGTGAACAAAAAAATATTTCATGACTTTTCATGATTATCACGAAGGGTACCTGAAGATGACAGGCTTGATCATCATCGTCATCATGGATGATCGATTTGCATTTGAAAAGGGATAACCCGGTTCCCGGCTTATTATAAAGCGCCCTTAACAAAAAACCCTCAAACAAGATTTACATTTGTTATCAGCCAATTATTTGATAAGTTAAGCTCGCAACGGCCTATTGGAAGAAAGCCTTGCCGCCCTCCGGCGCTTTTGTCTGCTGAAAAAAAAACAAATGGATTTTATCGGTATTGACGACATTCACCTCCTCGTAGGTTGGTTTGTCTTTCTCGGATCAATTTTTCTGTTCCTGAAATTGCGGCTCCGCAAAAAACAGAAAGACTGATACAGAGCTGCGGATGCCGGTCCGAAAAAGATCCTGTATCCAATTCCTGACCGGCCGGCCTCGTCACCATAACACCTCTCTGTTCAGTTCCACGCTAGAACGAAGTACTCCGCGATGCCGGAAACCGGAAAAAAACGTTCTCCAACCCCCAGTGAAAATATCCGGGTTTGAAGCTATTTTTTATCTTTGTCGATAGAACTTGCAGATAAACCTGGTGATTGGCCCTGGAAGGCGAACATCCCGGGATGACATGGTAAAAAAGAATGAAACAGATACAGCAACCCATCTATAGAAAAATTGTCGTCAAGGTCGGCACAAACGTCATCACATCAAGGAATGGAGAGCTCGATATCGAAATCCTTGAAAGCCTGACCTCCCAGATTGCCCTGCTCCACAAAAAAGGGATCCAGGTCATTCTGGTTTCATCCGGAGCGGTAGGTGCGGGACGGTCTCTGGTCAAACCATCCCGCAGCCTCACGCCTGTAGCGGCAAGACAGGTGCTCGCATCGACAGGCCAGATCAAGCTCATCAGCACCTATAACGAGCTTTTCGCGCAGAAAGGCCTGATCACGGCGCAAATCCTGGTAACCAAAAGCGACTTCAGGGACCGCCTTCACTACCTGAACATGCAGACCTGCTTCACGGCGCTCCTGCAGCAGAAAATAATTCCGGTCGTCAATGAAAACGACGCGGTCTCCGTCACCGAACTGATGTTCACCGACAACGACGAACTGTCGGGACTGATCGCATCGATGATGGATGTCGAAGGCTATATCATTCTCTCTCATGTGGACGGGCTTTTCGACCTTTCAAGAGATGACGGGAGCGTCATCAGCGAAATCGATCCCTCGACCAGGCATTTCCATCAGTATATCAGCCCCGGAAAATCAGAATTCGGCAGGGGCGGCATGCTGACCAAATGCCATATCGCGAACAAACTTTCCCGGCTGGGCATAACGGTCCATATCGCCAACGGCCGCAAACCGGGAATACTGCTGTCGCTGCTCGAGGGTGAAAAGACCGGCACGAAATTCATCGCCCAGAAAACCACCCACGGCCCGAAGCGATGGATCGCGACAAGCGAAGGTCTCGAAAAAGGCGCCGTCACCGTCAACAAGGGCGCCGAAACGGCACTGGTCGCCGACGTTCGTGCCAACAGCCTGCTGCCGGTTGGCGTGGTATCTATTGAAGGATCCTTCATGAAAGGCGACATTATTAAAATATATTCAGAGGAGAAAAGTGTGCTCGGCTACGGGATGGCGCAGTACGGCTCGGAAAAAACGCGTTCCGTAATGGGGCAGAAAGACCAGAAACCGCTGGTCCATTACGATTACCTCTACCTGACACCCTGAAAATCCATAAAAGCCATGCAGGAAACCATATTACGCCAGCTTGAAATCGTCAGGAAGGCAAGCAGGGAGATCGTGACACTGAGCGATGCGGCAATCAACAGCCTCCTTCTCGACCTTGCCGCAAGAATACCGGCATACAGCGCTGCGCTGCTCGATGCGAACAGGAAGGACCTCGAACGGATGGACGTTTCGAATCCCATGTACGACAGGCTGCTGCTGAACGAAGCCCGCCTGGAAGGGATTGCGGCAGACATCCGCAACGTGGCTTCGCTCCCTTCGCCTCTCGGTCATGTCCTCGAAGAGCGTACCCTTCCCAATGGCCTTGAGCTCAGAAAAGTAACCGTACCGATCGGTGTCATCGGCATCATCTACGAAGCGAGGCCGAACGTGACGTTCGACGTCTTCACACTCTGCCTGAAATCAGGGAACACCACGGTACTGAAAGGCGGCAGCGATGCCATGTACTCGAATATCGCCATCGCCGAGCTCATCCACAATGTCCTGAAAGACCACGGGATAAACCCCGCCACACTCTATCTGCTTCCCGCGGAACGGGAGGCGGCAGGCATCATGCTGAACGCGGTCGGCTATATCGACATGATCATTCCCCGTGGCAGCCAGAACCTGATCGATTTCGTGCGCGACAACTCGAAAGTGCCCGTCATCGAAACCGGCGCAGGCATCGTTCATACCTATTTCGACCGGAGCGGGGACCTTGAGCTCGGCAGGAAAGTCGTCTTCAACGCAAAAACCCGACGCCCCAGCGTCTGCAACGCCCTCGACACGCTTGTCATCCACAGGGACAGGCTCGGGGACCTCTCCGCGCTTCTGGAGCCGCTGCAGGACAAAAAGGTGGTGCTCTATGCCGACGATGAAGCCTATGCCGCGCTGAAAGGGCACTATCCCGAAACACTGCTGCACAGGGCGGAACCGGAACATTACGGAACGGAGTTCCTCTCGCTGAAAATGTCGGTTAAAACCGTCCCTTCGCTCGAGGAGGCGCTCGAACATATAGACCGCTACAGCTCGAAACACAGCGAAGCGATCATCGCCAACGACAGGGCGGCGAAAGAAACCTTCATGAAAAAGGTCGATGCCGCGGTCGTTTACGTCAATACCTCAACCGCTTTCACCGATGGCGCCCAGTTCGGGCTCGGGGCCGAAATAGGCATCTCGACGCAGAAATTGCATGCCAGAGGCCCCATGGCTCTGAGAGAACTCACAACCTATAAATGGCTCATCGAAGGTGAAGGCCAGATCCGGCCCCAGTAACCATGCTTGAAGCGAAAAACCTCGATAAAACCTATGCCATCCCCGGAAGGCAGAAGCTGCAGATACTCCGGGGGATTTCCCTTTCTGTCGGGGAAGGCGAAATGGTCACCATCATCGGAGCCTCGGGAAGCGGCAAAACAACGCTCCTCAACCTCCTCGGCACACTTGACAGCCCTGACAGCGGGGAGATCCTCTTCGAAGGCACCCAGCTCTTCAGGGACAAAAAATACACCCTTTCCCAGAAAGAGCTTGCCCGGTTCAGGAACCGGAAAATCGGGTTCGTGTTCCAGTTCCATCATCTCCTTTCCGATTTCACCGCCCTTGAAAACGTCGCCATGCCGGAATTCATCGCCACCGGAAAGCTCCCCCCGGCGAAAAAAAGGGCCGAACAGCTCCTCATCGAGCTCGGGCTCGGCGAACGGCTCGACCACCTCCCTTCCGAACTTTCCGGCGGCGAGCAGCAGCGTGTGGCGATCGCCCGGGCACTCATGAACAATCCGAAACTTGTCCTCGCCGATGAACCGAGCGGGAATCTCGACAGCAGGAACAGCGGGATGCTTTACGAGCTCATGGCGAGCCTCAGCAAGGAACGCAGGACATCTTTCGTGATCGTCACCCACAACGAAGAGTACGCTGCTCTCTCCGACCGCTGCCTGCACATGCAGGACGGCATGCTCGATGAATGCGGCAGACAGGGGGTATGAAAATGAACGAACAACGCGACAGGTCGATCGGTCCGCTGCATCTAGCACCATCGGTGCGTCCGGGACATGCATGGACCTTCCTCTTTTCGGCGTTCGTCTCCATCGGCCTGCTGACCTTCGTTTCCATAGGCCAGGCGTACATCCTGAACGAAAACCTGAAAATCCCTTTAAAACAGCAGGGCACCATCAGCGGAAACCTCGTTTTCTGGACCGAGATCGTCACCCTGCTCCTGTTCATTCCCGCCGGCGTACTGATGGACCGTATCGGCCGGAAACCGGTGTTCGTCGCAGGCTTCATGATCCTTGCGCTCTCCTATGCCCTCTATCCGACCTCCAGCTCGCTCGATGAACTGACCGTCTACCGGATGATCTACGCTGTCGGCATCGTGGCGGTGACCAGCGGGCTTGCAACAGTCATGACCGATTACCCCGCTGACAGGGCCCGCGGAAAGTTCATCGCCTTCACCGGCCTCCTCAACGGCCTCGGCATCGTTGTCCTGAACCGCATTTTCGGAGGGCTCCCACAACAGCTTGCCGCCAATGGGTTCAGCGGACATGAAGCGGGCCTCTATACCCATCTTGCCATATCGCTTGCTGCCGTCGTCAGCGGCTTTGTCCTCTGGGCAGGCCTGAAAGGAGGAACGCCGGCCGAAAAATCGGAGCGCCCCGCGCTTGCAGACCTTTTCAGGAGCGGTATCAGGTGCGCCGCGAACCCGAGAATCCTTCTCTCCTACTGCGCGGCTTTCGTCGCCCGCGGGGACCAGTCCATCATCGGAACATTCCTGCCCCTCTGGGGAACGACCGCAGGTATCGCCTTCGGCATGCCTCCGGCTGAGGCGGTAAAAAAAGGGATGATCATGTTCATCGTTTCACAGGGAGCGGCACTGCTCTGGGCTCCGGTCATCGGTCCGCTGATGGACCGCTGGAACAGGGTGACGGCCCTCATCGTCTGCATGGCCCTTGCAAGCGCCGGATACCTCTCGCTGGCACTGATCGGCAATCCTCACGAACAGGGGGCGACCATCTTTTTCGTGCTCCTCGGCATCGGTCAGATAAGCTCGTTCCTCGGCGCTCAATCCCTGATCGGGCAGGAAGCGCCGAAAGCGGAGCGCGGCTCCGTGATCGGCATGTTCAACATCTTCGGAGCGTTCGGGATCCTTGTCATAACCGCGGTGGGAGGAAGGCTTTTCGATTCCTTGAGCCCGAAAGCACCCTTCGTCGTTGTCGGGATCGTCAATGTCCTTGTGATGATTGCCGGTATTTACGTTCGCTTCGCATGCCCCCAACATGACAAACCGCAATGAAACGATAAGATCCCTGTCAGTAAACGGAACCATCTTTTCAAGGACCTGTTGCTTCGATGGAGTGTTTTTTCAGAGTTAAAAAACTATATTGATCAGTCACAACCGGAATACTTTCACCCAACCCTTCAATTTCCACCAGCTATGTCCGTACTTGGCCTGTCTTACGCCACCTATGTCGCTTTGACGGCAGGCGTCCTTGTATTTGTCAATCCCGCCGAAGAAAAAACAGCCGGAGAAAACCTTCCGATTCATAAAAATGAATGGCTGATCACTGCCGGCAGCAACAGCAAAAGCGGCAGTGACGGACCGGGAAAAGATGTGCTGATATCAGTGGATTACCGTCCCGACAGCTATCTGTTCTGGAAATTCAAGCCGTTATATGCTTTCGGTTTCGCTCCGGACGGTGCCGTGTACACCTCTTTCGGCATCAGGAAGGATTACAGGATCGGACCTGTTCAGATCACTCCATTTTTCGGCCCGGCGCTGTATCAGAGAGACATCGGAAGCCGTTGGGAAGCAAAGGAGCTGCTCCAGTTCCGCACAGGATTTGATGTCATGGTCCCCGTAACGGGCGAAATAAAAATCGGCGGCGGCTTTTACCATATCTCCAATGGGCAGAACAACGACTATTCTGCCGATATCGACGTAACGCACGCAACCGTCGCATTTTCATTCTGAAGAGGATGCACAGCCGGGGAAGACGTCGCACTCGAGAGTCTTCCCCGGTGAATGCCTGTTTCTCCACGTTCACATCATCTTCTGCCAGTCCTTGTCATTTCCGCACAAACAATACTCCCCGACGTCACCGGCGTTTTCATATATTATTTTATTACCCGTAGGATCGGGAAAAATAAAACGAACAATCAATCCGCAAGATGAGCTCCATCTATTTTATCGGTATCGGCGGAACGGCAATGGCATCCACCGCTGTCGCACTCTCCCATGCCGGGCATGCGATCACCGGCTCGGACACGCAGCTCTACCCTCCGATGAGCACCTACCTCGAAGAACACAACATCAGGTATTTCAACGGGTTCTCGGAGCATAACCTGCAAAGCGCGTCTCCGGACATCATCGTGGTCGGCAATGCCATCAGCAGAGGCAATCCCGAGCTCGAATATGCACTTGAACACCGTCTCGAACTGGTGTCGATGCCGGATCTCGTCCGCAGGACCCTCATCGGCGGCAATACCTCCATTGTGGTGACAGGGACCCACGGCAAGACGACGACGACTTCCCTTGTCGCATGGCTCCTGGAGCACGGCGGCATCAAACCCGGTTTCCTCGTGGGAGGAATTCCCGAAAACTTCTCCGTCGGATGCAGGGCTTCGGGAAGGGAAACGGAAGGATTCTTCATCAGTGAAGGTGACGAATACGACACGGCGTTTTTCGACAAACGGAGCAAATTCCTGCACTACCGCCCCGACATCGCCATCATCAACAACATCGAGTTCGACCATGCCGACATTTTCAGTTCGCTCGAGGAAATCCGAAAAAGCTTCAGGCTTTTCGTGAACCTCATCCCGCGAAACGGCGTACTGATCGTGAACGGAGAGGACCCCACAGCTCTCGAAGCGGCTTCGAAAGCCTTCTGCAGGGTGGAACGTTTCGGCTTGTCCGGAGAGTGCGAATGGCAGGCGATCAACATCACGGCGGACCATGACGGATCTTCGTTCGATATCCTGCATTGCGGCAAGCTCGAAGGAAACGTGAAGGTCCCGCTTTTCGGCAACTACAACATCATGAATACCCTCGCGGCAATCGCGGCGGCGATGGCCGCAGGACTTTCGTTCGAAGCGGTATCGAGGGGACTTCCCTTCTTCCGGCGCCCGAAACGCAGGATGGAGGTCATCGGCACATTCGGCCGCGGCATCACGCTGGTGGAAGATTTCGCCCACCATCCGACCGCGGTGAGAGTGACACTCGAAGCCATAGCCGCGCTTTATGAGGGCCGCAGGATCGTCACCTGTTTCGAACCCCGCTCGAACACCACGACCAGGAACATCTTCCAGAAAGAGCTTTCGGAGTGCTTTTCGCCATCATCCGTAGTTGCGTTCGGCAAGGTACACCGGCCGGAACGGTACAATCCCGATGAGCGCCTCGACACCGACCGCCTGAAAAACGAGCTGGAAAACCAGGGGAAAAAGGTATTCATATCCACACAGGAAAACCGCGATTACCCGATGGATATCGTCGGGTTCATCGAAAAAAACCTTGAAGTCGGCGATGTCGTTGTCATGCTCAGCAATGGCAGTTTTGCAAACCTGAAAAACCTGCTGATCGAAAGCTTTAAAAAATATTCCTGAATTTTTCAATTGATAAATCTGATTGACAATGATATTTTCGATTTAAATGTTTATGTTTCAGTACGGAAGTATTTTCATTTTTTTTCAATCAATTATTCCATCCGGTAGACATCATGGCAAAAGTAAAAGTCGGCATTAACGGATTCGGCCGTATCGGGCGCCTCGTTTTTCGCCAGGCGATGAACAACCCGAATTATGAAATTGTTGCAATCAACGATCTCTGTGATACGAAAACTCTCGCCCACCTCCTGAAATACGATTCCACCCACAAGAAATTCAATGGTGAAATCTCTGTGGACGGCACGAACCTCGTCGTAAACGGCAAGACCATCAGCATCACCGCACTGCGCAACCCGGAAGAGCTTCCGTGGAAAGCCCTCGGATGCGATATCGTCGTTGAATCGACCGGTATCTTCACCTCGCGCGAAGCAGCTGCGAAGCACATCACTGCCGGCGCGAAAAAAGTCATCATCTCGGCCCCGGCAAAAGACAAGGTGGATGCCACCATCGTCATGGGCGTCAACCACGACAGCATCACCGGCAAGGAAGAGATCCTGTCGAACGCGAGCTGCACCACGAACTGCCTCGCCCCGATGGTCAAGGTCCTCCAGGACAATTTCGGCATCGTGCAGGGTTTCATGACCACCGTACATGCCTATACCAACGACCAGAACATCCTCGACCTTCCGCACAAGGACCTGCGTCGCGCCCGTTCCGCAGCCCTGTCGATCATCCCGACCAGCACCGGCGCTGCAAAAGCTATCGGCGAGGTTATCCCGGAACTCTCCGGCAAGCTTGACGGCTTCGCCATGAGGGTCCCGACACCTGACGGCTCGGTCACCGATTTCACGGCTATCCTCAGCAAGCCTGCAACCAAAGCGGAAATCAACGCCGCCATGAAAGCCGCCGCCGAAGGAAGCATGAAGGGCTACCTTGAATATTGTGAAGACCCGATCGTTTCCATGGACATCGTCGGCAATCCGCACTCCTGCATTTTCGATTCACTGCTCACGATGAGTTCCGGCAACATGGTAAAAGTTGTCGGCTGGTACGACAACGAGCTCGGTTATTCAACAAGGGTCACCGACCTCCTCGACATCTATTCGAAGTTCGTCTGAGGACTTCTGTCAGACAACTCGTAAAAAAAGCGTTCCTGGTGAACGCTTTTTTTATTCCCCTCCCGGCTGAAATAATACGTTATCCTTCGTGCTCTTAATCTTTTTTAGCGTAATTTACCCAAAGGGACTTTACGGAACAGCTCCTCTGTCTTTGCTCACTCTTCAAAAATCATTTCCTTCATCCCGAACCATGAAAGCAATCATCCTGTATGACAGCCGGACGGCAGGCGGGTCCACCGACAAGTTCGTGGACATTGTCGGCAGAAAGCTCGCGGAAAAAGGGGCCTACGTCGAAAAAGCGAAATGTAAAAGCACCGGCGATTACAGTTTCGTCAGGGACTTCGACGCCGTGATCCTCGGCGCTCCGATCTACTACCTCCTGGTTTCGTCACAGCTTCTCGGCGCCCTTGTGCAGAGCAATCTCAGGGAAGCGCTGCAGGACAAGAAAATAGGCCTCTTCCTTGCCTGCGGAAGTCCAGAGCCGATGGCGAACCTGCTCTACCTGCCCCAGCTGAAAATAAACCTTGCGGGAACGCATATCATGACGGAAAGGGTACTGGCCCCCCAGCAGCTTACGGACGAAGCCGTAATCGGCAAATTCGTGGACGATTTCTGGGAAGCCTGCAAATAAATGATATCGCAAAACAAAACGGAAAAGGCCCCCGGATGGAGGCCTTTTCTGTTTTTCCGGCTCGGTAAATCTCAGGTGAAGATATCCCTGGCTTTTTCAAAAAAACTCTTCGAGTTCTGGTCATGGTGCCCCGAAGGAGCGATAGTCTGTGATTTTTTAAGCTCCTTCAGCATCTCTTTGTCCTGATGCGAGAGGTCTTTCGGCACAAAAACATTGACCCTCACATACTGATCTCCCCGCGATGAACCCCGCAAATGGCCGATGCCATGCCCGGGAATGCGAAGCCTTGTCTCGGGCTGGGTGGAGGGCGGAATGGTGAGCTTGACCGGGCCGTCGATCGTCGGGACCTCGAGTTTCGTACCGAGAACAAGGTCGGGGAAACTCACGGCAAGATTGTAGATCACGTCGTCGCCTTCCCGTATGAAAATTTCATGCGGTTTCTCCTCGATAACGACGATCAGGTCGCCGGGAGCGCCACCCCTCGGACCGGCGTTGCCCTGTCCGCGAAGCGTCAGGTAATTACCTTCCTGCACGCCGGCGGGAACGGTGACTTTCACGGTCACTTCACCCTGCTTGATGCCTTCGCCGTAGCAGGAGGTACAGCGGTCCTTGATCACCCGTCCCTCTCCTCCGCAGGTCGGGCATGCTGTGATATTGACAAACTGGCCGAACATGGTCTTCGAAGCCTGGCGGACCTCCCCCGACCCGTGGCAGGTCTGGCAGGTCTCGGTGGCGCCGGATTTCGAACCGGTGCCGTTGCACTCCTTGCAGGCGATGTTCTTCTTGATCTTGATGGTTTTCTCCACGCCTTTGGCGATCTCCTCGAGGGTAAGCTTGAGGCGGATCTTGAGATCGGTACCCGGAATGCCCGCTGATGCGCGCCCCCTTCTCTGGCCGCCTCCACCGCCGAAAACATCTTCGAAGCCAAACGGTGAACCGCCGGACCTGCCCCTTCCGCCGCCGAACATATCGTTGAAGGCACTGAAAATATCGTTGAAATCCGCAGCGCCGCCGCCATAAAAACCGCCGCCCGCACCCGGTCCTCCGCCGGAAGCCGCCGACGAACCGACCCCGGCATGACCGAACTGGTCGTACCGGCGACGTTTGTCATCGTTGCTCAGGACCTCGTATGCCTCGTTGACTTCCTTGAAATGCTCCTCGGCATCCTTGTTGTCAGGATTCTTGTCCGGATGGTACTGCAGGGCAAGCTTCCTGTATGCCTTTTTTATATCGTCCTTGGTCGCGGTACGGCTTACTCCAAGGACCTCGTAATAATCTCTTTTCATAATTGGATCAGCATGGTTTCATATCGTTACATTCTCTTTCCCGAATTCCCTACCTGGCAACAATCACCTTTGCATGCCTGATGACCTTGTCCCCGAGAAGGTAACCGGTCTGGTACTCTTCGACAATAGTCTCCGGTTCGACATCGGGGCAATCCATCTGCGAAATCGCCTCGTGGAAGTTCACGTCGAGCTTGCAGCCTTTCGATTCGATTGCCTTGACCCCCTTTTCTTCAAGCCATTTATCGAAGTTTTTCCTTACCAGTTCCACGCCATTGATGAACGGCTTCAGTTCGCCATTACTTTCAGAAACTGCCGGTACGTGGGCAAGGACCCTCTGCAGGTCATCGACCAGCGGAAGCAGTTCCCTGATGGTATTTTCCAGCGCCCTTGACGAAGACATGACGACTTCCCGCTCCTTCTGCTTGCGGAAATTCTCGAAATCCGCCGCCCTGCGCAACACTTCGTCACGGAATTTCCCAACCTGGTCCTGCTGCTTAGCAAGTTCGTTCTCAAGCTCGACTATTCTGGCCCTGAGCTCTTCCGTTTCCCTGTTATCGGCAACGCTGCCCGCAACAGGCTTCTCTGCCGGGCTGTTTTCCTCCGATTTCGACGTTATCGGAACAGAAACCGAACCTTTCTCTTCAGCGTGTTCCCTGTGATGTTCTTTTCTTTCAGAAGATTTTCTGATCATAAACCTGTAAACCTTTTAATTGACATTCGAAAGCGTAGCGGAAAGAGTACCCGCCATATAGTTCAATACCCTGACGGCATGGACGTAATCCATCCTTTTCGGGCCGAATATGCCGATCTTCCCGACCATGTTGCCCACATAGTAAGGGGTCGAAACGATGGTCAGGTCCGAGGCATGACGTTCCCTGTTCTCTTTCCCGATGCTTATGGTAACTTCCTTGCCCGGAGAACGGAGCCCTTCGTCGGGATTTTCGACCAGTTTGGCAATGCTGAACTTGTCCTCGATCATGCTGATGAGTTCCCTTACCTTCTCCGGCTGCTGGAACTCGGGCTGTTCGACAATATATTCGGTGCCGGAAATATAGAGCCGTTCGACAATCGGCGTTTCATCGAAAAGCTTTCCTGCAGAGCGCACGATGAGGTTTTTCAGTGACGGATCGCAGGAGCAGTCCGAGAGGCGTTCGGCTATGGTATGCCTGATCTCGGCCAGCGTGAGTCCTGACAGCCGCTGGTTCAGGACCAAAACGACATCCTCGACCTTCTGGCGAGAAACCTCTGCATCGAGCTCCATGACGATGGTTTTCACGAAAAGCGACTGGATCGAAAGGATCACCATCATCCTGGTCGAGCTGAGCAGGACGATATCGAGCTTCTCGAAGCTGGCGTTCGACAGGGTCGGCGACAGGACCACGCTCAGCTGCCGTGAAATGGACCCGAGCACCTTCGCGGCAGAAAGCAGGACATCCGACGTCGTGCCCGCGCGCTCGTAGCCGATCTGCCCGAAATTGGCGTCGATCCTTTTTTTCTCCCTCTCGTCGATGCCGCTGACCGTCATGATCAGATCGACATAGTAACGGTAGCCCTTGTCCGTCGGGATCCGACCGGCCGAAGTATGGGGCTGACTGATGTAGCCTTCGTCCTCGAGTTCGGCCATGACATTGCGGATCGTGGCGTCGGAAAGGCCAAGATTGTAATGTTTCGCTATGTACCTGGAGCCGACGGGAGCGGCGGTCTCGACATACGACTGGATGATGATGCCGAGGACCTGACGTTCCCTTTGGCTGAGTTCACGTAAAGCCATCATGGAATATCCTGGTATTTGCAATGCCCTGAAGCGGCAAAGAGTCAGGTCAATTTAAAAAAACTAATCTTTTCCGCACGCAGCAAACCCTTATAATAATAAAACCTTGAAACAATAAGCATATAACCTCCGGACCGCTGGCGAAAAACTACCGGTCAGGCTGCCGGGTGAAAAGCTTTCTGGCAGCAAGGAAAACCAACAACAGCCGGGATCTTTTAATTTCAGTCATGCAGGAGCGCTGAAACAATCCTGTCATGTCCGGAATAGTCTTTCAGGATCGAAATACCACCGAAGCCGAACGATTCAAGGATCCCCGACACCTCCCCTGCGCCATCGGCATGGATTTCGAGGCAGACCCTGCCGCCGGGCTTCAGCAGCGACCTGCCAAGCCCGGCGATTGCCCGGTAACACTCGAACCCTTCCGGCACCGTCAGTGCCATGGCCGGCTCGTAACCCTTCACCTCCTTCTGCAACCCTTCCCATTCCGAAACAGGGATATAGGGGGGATTGGACACGATCATGCCATAGGACGTATCCGGAAGCCTCGAAAAAAAATCAGGATCGAACATGTCGGCCTCCCGGAAAGATATCCTCTCATCGACCTTCTGGCTTTCAGCGTTCCTGCGCGCCACCTCCAGGGCTCCGGACGATTTGTCGACGGCCGTGAACCTGAAAGACGGCAGCAGCCTTGCCATCGTGACTGCTATGCAGCCGCTGCCTGTTCCGATATCGAGCACCGGCGCATCCAGGCCTGCAGGTCCGGCACCCGCTCCGAGGCATTCCACCGCATGTTCGACAAGCAGTTCCGTTTCCGGCCGGGGAATGAGCACCCGTTCATCGACGGCGAAAGAGACGCCGTAGAAAAACTGCTCCCCGGCAAGGTACTGCACCGGACATCCTTCCAGCCGCCTGCGACAAAGCTGGCGGAAACGGTCAAGCTCATCGCTGAAGACCGGCCGGTTATGGTTCAGGTAAAGCTGCAGCCTGTCCTGGCCAAGCACATGGGCAAGTAAAAGCTCGGCGCTCAGCCTCGGTTCGTCCACCTGTTTCGATGAAAAAAAATCCGCGGTTGTCCGGAGCAGTTCGACAACCTGCCACTCTCTTGGAGCATCCATCCTCGTTATCCTCTGACGTCATGAAGGGTCCCTGCCGGAAATGACCGGCAAGGCCCCAAAAAATTAATATGCATATGAGAACGCTCTTTTTAAAACCATCCGGGTCACGTAACTTTGCTGGTTACCGAAACCCTGAACCCATTGAGATCAAGAACAGACAACAACCGGACCCGATGAAAAAAATCCCGCACCTTGTTTTCCAGCTGCTGCTCCTTTTCATGTTCAGCGCCGCTTCGGCCGAAACCAGATTTACCGGGATCATGGAAATGATGCTCGGCATGCCGAACGGTTCGGCTGATGTTACCTATTATTTCGGCAGCGGCACGCAACGCATGGATATGGCAGCGAAAATGAACAAAATTCCCGACATCCTGAAAACAACGGTCATCACGAAAGCCTCGACACCGGACCAGGCGGTGATCATCAACCACCAGGCAAGGAATTATACTGCAGTCAGCCTGAGGACAGCCGCGGAAAACGCGACCCTGCTGGATTTCGACAGCAACTACCGGCTCACCCGCCTTGGCAGGGAAACCATCAAAGGGTACAACTGCGAACATATCAGCCTGACAAGCACCACGGAAAAGCTCGACATGTGGGTGACGCGGGACCTGGGCGATTTTTCGACCTTCAGGATTCTCCAGACGCAGAATCCCCACCTTTCGAACACCGCCCTTGCAAAAACGCTGAAAAGCGAAGGGATCGAGGGCTTCCCGGTAAAAATCGTGCAGAAAAACAACGGCGGCACCACCACCATGGACCTCCGGACAATACAGCCGAAATCGCTCTCTCCTTCGCTTTTCGAGGTTCCTGCCGGTTACCGGAAAGTTGCGAACAACCAGAAACCCCTTGGCAAGGAAGAAAAAGAGCACCTGAAATCTCTGATGGAAAAGATGAAAAAATTTGAACAGTAGGTGATATATTTCCCGCTCGGCCTGATTCTGCAGGCTTTTCCGCACCGCTGCCGGGAGCGTTCCGCAGCCGCGCCATATATCTTTCCAACAACCATTATCTGACGGCAACGTGGCAGACAAGATCACAACAAGAAGCGAGGATTACTCCCAGTGGTATATCGACCTGGTACGGTCGGCTAAACTCGCGGACTATTCCGACGTCAGGGGCTGTATGGTAATACGCCCCAACGGATATGCAATCTGGGAAAAAATGCAGGCCGCCCTCGACAGGATGTTCAAGGAAACCGGCCATGTCAATGCCTATTTTCCTCTCTTCATTCCTGAAAGCTTCATTGCGAAGGAGGCGGAACACATCGAAGGGTTCGCCCCCGAATGCGCGGTCGTGACGCATGGAGGCGGAGAAGAGCTCAGCGAAAAGCTCTATGTGCGCCCCACATCCGAAACGATCATCTGGTCTTCCTACAAGAAATGGATACAATCGTACCGCGACCTCCCCATCCTCATCAACCAGTGGGCGAACGTGGTGCGCTGGGAGATGAGAACGCGCCTTTTCCTGAGGACGGCCGAGTTCCTCTGGCAGGAAGGGCACACCGCCCACGCCACACAGGAGGAAGCGAAAGAGGAGGTGCTGCGGATGATCAATGTCTACAAAACCTTTGCCGAAGAGTATATGGCCATGCCGGTCATCATGGGCAGGAAAACCGACAGCGAAAAATTCGCCGGTGCGGTGGAGACCTGGTGCATAGAAGCCATGATGCAGGATACGAAGGCGCTCCAGGCCGGTACATCGCACAACCTCGGACAGAATTTCGCCAGGGCATTCGACTGCCAGTTCCAGACAAAGGAAGGAAAACTCGACTATGTCTGGGCAACGAGCTGGGGGGTTTCGACCAGGCTTATCGGCGCACTGATCATGGCCCATTCCGATGACCGCGGACTGGTGCTTCCGCCCAAGCTTGCTGCACGCCAGGTCGTCATCATCCCGATCATGAAAGGGAACAAGGCCGCCGTTATCGAACGTGCCGAAGCCATTGCGGTATCCCTCAGGAAAAACGGCATTCCTTCGTTTGTCGACAGCAGCGAACAGAACTCGCCCGGCTGGAAATTCGCGGAATATGAACTGCAGGGCATTCCCCTGCGTATCGAGCTCGGTCCGAGGGATATCGAAAAAAACATCTGTATCGCCGCACGCCGCGACACGCTCGAGAAAACCGAGCTTGTGCTCGACGACACCTTCGTCAGCAGCGTCAGCGAAATCCTCAATACCATCCAGCAGAGCATGTACGACAAGGCTCTGCAGTTCCGCACCGAAAATACCTTCGAGGTCTCGAACTGGGATGAGTTCCGCGAAAAAGTGGAAAAAGGGTTCGTGATCGCCCATTGGGACGGAACGGCGGAAACCGAGGCGAAAATCAAGGAAGAGACGAAGGCTACCATCAGGGTCATCCCTGAGGAAGAAGACTATATCGCCCGGTATGACATCCTGAAACCGGGCACCTGCATTTTTTCCGGGAAACCTGCCGCGCACAAGGCGGTCTTTGCGAAAGCTTACTGATCCGGGTTCGGACCGCTCTCTAAAAATTGATTCCGGAAATTCCAGCCGATCGTGGAATTTCCGGAATACGTACCTCCATTCACCAGATAAGAACAGAGGTTGGACCGTGTGCAGCCGAAGGTCAGGCGTCCTTGAAAAACTCCTTCAGCCCCTCGTCGTCAGGTTTCATGGTTTTGGCGCCCTTGTTCCAGTTCGCAGGGCAGACTTCGCCGAACTCCTCGGTGAACTGAAGCGCATCGATCATCCTGAGCACTTCATCGACATTGCGGCCCAGCGGAAGGTCATTGACGACCTGGTGCCGGACAATACCATCCCGGTCGATAAGGAACAAGCCCCTGAGCGAAACGCCAGCATCCTCGAGCAGCACGTCGTAGTCGCGGGAAACCGTCTTGTTGATGTCGGAAAGAAGCGTGTAGGTGACACCTTCGATTCCTCCCCTGTTCCGGGGCGTACGAAGCCATGCATGGTGCGAAAACTTCGAGTCGACCGAACAGCCGATCAGTTCGACATTCCTCTTTCTGAACTCTTCGAGCTTGTCCTGGAACGCATGAAGTTCGGTAGGACAGACAAACGTGAAATCGAGCGGATAAAAAAACAGCACCACATACTTCCCTTTGTAATCGGAAAGCCTGCAGGAATCCGCGAACTGATTTCCTCCTGTAACTGCCGCCACATCGAAATCCGGAGCCTTGCGGCCAACCAGTACACTCATGATATTCTCCCTTTGATATCGTTTTGATGAAAACAAATAAGACTATTTTTGTCTAATATAATCCGTTTTTTATTGCAGTGCAACCGAAAAGTATCATTTCACCCCCACCACCCTAAAAGAAACAATGTTTGTCTAAGCGCAAGTTTCTTCTGAAAAGAGGTAAAAAAGCAAAAAAAACACACATCACTGTAGATTTTTATCTAAATAAATACATTAATTCAATATATTGCCCTTATTAATTCAGGATTAAACATCGTCGCGCTTAAATAAAAACCATTAAAAAAGAAATACTGGGCGGGGCTCGAAAAGAGATGCAGTAAACAGGAGTGCATGGAATATGCCGGAAAAGATGAACAATGGATCGATCCACTCCCCGTGGATCATCGATACAACGCTCCGTGACGGGGAACAGGCTCCCGGCGTAGCATTCAGCAGGGAAGAAAAAACGGAAATAGCCGGACTTCTTGCCGATGCCGGGGTGAACGAACTGGAAATCGGATATCCGGCGATCAGCCGGGAGGAAAGGAGCGTTATCAGGGACATCGCCCTGATGCGGCTTCCCGCTCGCCTCACCTGCTGGTCACGTGCAAAGCTCGAGGATATCCATGATGCGGCGGAATGTGGTACCGAGGCGGTCCATATCAGCTTTCCGGTTTCCGGCCTCTACCTCCAGCTCATGAATAAAGACAGGATATGGCTGCACCACGAGCTCAGGACCATGATCGCCGAAGCGAAAAAATATTTTTCGTTCGTCAGCGTCGGAGCCCAGGATGCGACACGCACAGAACAGGATTCGCTCGAATGCTTCTTTCTCGATGCTGAAGCCTGCGGGGCTCAGAGGGTCAGGATCGCCGATACCGTCGGCATATCGACCCCGACATCCATTCTCGAATCGGCTGGACGTCTGACAGCAGAACTTGGAATTCCCGTGGAGTTCCATGCCCATAACGACCTGGGCATGGCAACAGCAAATGCCTTCACAGCCCTCGAAGCGGGTTGCCGGGCTGTCAGCGTATCGGTGACCGGGCTCGGAGAACGGGCAGGAAACGCAGCGCTCGAGGAACTGGCCATGACCCTCAGATGCTCCGGAAAGTATGAGACGACCATCGACACCACAAAGCTTGCCCGTTTGTGCGCAACGGTCAGCAAGGCGGCCGGAAGGGATATCATCGATCAGAAACCCGTTATCGGAAAATCGGCATTCCTGCATGAATCGGGGATCCACTGCGCCGCATTGCTGAAAGATCCGCTCGCCTACCAACCTTTTCTGCCTGCCGAAGTCGGTCGAAAGGATTACGAGCTCGTTATCGGCAAACACTCAGGCAGCGCTTCACTGCAGCACTTTTTCTCATTGCGCGGCATCATGATTTCAAGAAAAGATGCGGGACGGATGCTGGAAACAGTCAGAAAAACGGCAGGCGAAAAAAAGCGTACGCTCATGCCGGACGAAATCGAGATTATTTACAGAAAACACTTGCAGTAACACGGACATTCACCTTACATCGCCATGCTGTTAACGAGGGAACAGGACCACGACACCATCAGTCTGCTTGCGGAAGTCAGCAGGACGATCTCGAACGAGGAGGATATCGGCAAGGTGCTCCGGCTGGTCCTGTTCATCATGTCGGAACACCTGAACATGCTTCGCGGAATGATCACCATCCTGAACCGTCAGACTGGTGAAATCGTGATCAACGAATCGTTCGGCCTTACCCAGGAAGAAAAAGAGAGGGGGCGATACCGGATCGGAGAAGGCATCACCGGGCAGGTCGTGAAAAACGGAAAAACCGTTGTCGTACCGAACATCAACGATGAGCCGCTGTTCCTCGACCGCACACGTTCAAGGGCAAGGGCTAAAAAAGACGGCCTCTGCTTCATCTGCATCCCGATCAAGGATGGAATGGAAATCATCGGCACCCTCAGCGCGGACCATCAGTTGAACGAGCCGTCATTGCTTGAAAACATAAAGAAATCGAAAGTCCCGGAAGCCCGCATGGACCTTCTTCAGCACTATGTGGACCAGCTGTCCATCATAGCCGCCATGATTTCGCAGGCGGTCCGGCTGAAACAGCTCGCCTTCGAGGAGAGCACGAAAAAGGTCAGTGAAAGCAGAAAAGAGAAGCTTCCCGTGCAGCAGATCATATCCGGCGATCCGGAAAATGCTTCGCCCGAGGATACGTCAAGACCGGCAAACATCATCGGCAACGCGAAACCGATGCTCGGTCTTTACAAAATGATCGACAAGATTGCCAGGACCAGCGCCACTGCCCTTGTCCTGGGTGAAAGCGGCGTCGGCAAGGAGCTTGTCGCGAGCGCCATCCACTACCGGAGCCGCCGTGCGGAAAAACCGTTCATCAAGTTCAGTTGTGCGGCCCTGCCTGAAAGTATCGTCGAAAGCGAGCTTTTCGGGCACGAAAAAGGCGCCTTCACCGGGGCCGCAGCCACGAGGAGGGGCAGGTTCGAGCTGGCCCACAGCGGAACGATCTTCCTTGACGAAGTCGGCGAACTGAGCCTGCCCATCCAGGCCAAGCTGCTGCGGATATTACAGGAAAAAGAGTTTGAACGGGTCGGTGGATCGAAAACGATAAAAATCGATGTGAGGATTATCGCGGCAACGAACCGCAACCTCGAAGAGCTGACCAGGCAGGGGCTTTTCAGGGAAGACCTCTATTATCGGCTCAATATTTTCCCGATCACGGTCCCGCCGCTGCGCGAACGCAAAACCGACATCCTGCTGCTCGCCGATTATTTCGTCGAGAAATACAACGCCATGAACCACAAGGGCGTCCGACGTATTTCGACCACCGCCATCGACATGCTCATGAGGTACCACTGGCCGGGCAACGTCCGTGAACTGCAGAACTGCATCGAGAGGGCGGTCATCCTGAGCGAGGACAACGTTATTCACGGCTATCACCTGCCTCCATCCCTGCAGACAGCCGAATCGAGCGGGACCCCATACACCGGCTCCCTGCAGCAGAAACTCGACGCCATCGAAAAAGAGATGATCATCGAGGCGCTCAAGCGCACCAAAGGGAACATGTCCCGCGCAGCGAGCCAGCTGGGGCTTTCTGACCGCATCATGGGTCTCCGGGTGAAAAAGTTCGAAATCGACTACCGCAAGTTCCGCATGTAGAACATCCTCAGCCGTTGCAGGAATTCCGGCTTCTCTCTTTTTTGGAATTTTTGCATTACATTACGGTGAATATCCATTTTGATGCAAAACCTGTGCGGGAGCAACCCCAACCCTTTGGCTTCCCGTCCTTATCGAACGTGCAATCTTTACGGCCATTCAGGAAGCGATAGGGCTTTTTGCCTTTACGGGTCCAGGAAATGCTCCCCCTGCTTTGTATCCGGTACGTTGCTGGCCCCAGGCACATCCGCCCTCAGTGATGGTTCCCGGAAAGAAAAAAGCCTTTGTTTCGCTCCGGAAAAAAGATGATCATGCAAAGTAATTTTCGATGAACCGCAAACCAGAAAAGTACATCCCCGGCATGCCCATCACCATGGACATGGTGGAATACAGGCCTGAATGGCAGTTCGAAGACCCGAAAACCGGCGTCTTCTACAGGAACGGCGTTATCCCCGGCAAACTCTTCATCACGTTCCTTGGCGGCGACATACAGCTTGAATCTGCGAAAAAAGCGATAGAAACCCTCAACGTGCTGTTTCAGAGCAATGTACTCCGCAACTGCGACTACATCAGGATTGCCGACTACAGCGCCGTGATCAAAGCAAGTGTCAGTACCAGAAAACTTTACGCCAATACGCTCAACAGCCTGAATGAAGAGTACAACTGCCATCCTCTTACCACGATCATCTGCGGCGCTTCCCTGCTCCTGAAAACCATGCTCAGGCTTTTCGCATCCTATGTCCGCCAGAAGTTCATTTTCGTTGCAAATCCCGAGGAAGCCCTCAGCCTCATCAACTCGGAAAAGGGTTACGTTTCTGCCGAGAAGTCGCACCCCATCACCATAACCCAGGGTGAAATCGATAAATTCGCGGCTGTTTGCGGACACATTTTTTTCGACGAATTCTATGTTGTTGACGAACAGAAAAACCTTGTTTCCCCGGACCATCCACTCTACGATCTCTATACCATCATTTCCCTCCTCAACAACGATCTGAGGGAACACCAGAAAAACGAAAAGGAACAGAAGCAGAAAATCGAGGAAGCACTTACGAATTCCCGCTTCCTGAACAAAAGGCTTTCGATCGAGAAAAAAAATGTCGAGGAGAAGGAGCAGATCCAGCAGATCCTGATCGAGAACCTCAAAAAAGCCAGGATAGAGGCGGAAACAGCCAGCAAGGCGAAAAGCGAGTTTGTCGCCAACATGTCGCATGAGATCAGGACACCCCTGCATGCTATCATCGGCATGACCGAACTTCTGCTGGGCACGCCGCTCAACCAGGAACAGAAACAGTTCGCAGAAACCATACAGATAAGCACCAGACAGCTTCACCAGCTCATCTCCGACATCCTCGACCTCAGCAGGATCGAGTCCGGACAGCTCGAAAAAGAAAAGGCGCCGTTCAATGTCAGGTCCCTCTGCAAGGACATCACGTCACTGCTTTTCGGCAACGCCAGCAAAAAGAACCTACAGCTCGAATATTCGGTCGCCGAAACAGTTCCGGACGTACTGAACGGTTACCCTGTCTACCTCAGGCAGGTGCTGATCAACCTGGCCCAGAACGCCATCAAGTTCACTTACCAGGGGAAAATATCGATCAGTGTCGGCACGGATTCAGAACCTGACGACGAAATCGTCCTTCGCTTCTCCGTAAAAGACACCGGTATCGGTATTCCGGAAGAAAAAAGGGAGCTGATCAGCCAGCGCTTTACCCAGCTCGATGCCTCTTCGACGAGAAAGGAAGGCGGGGCCGGACTTGGACTGGCCATTTCGAAGCAGCTCATCGAATTCATGGGCGGTAAGCTCAACATTGACAGCCGTGAACATGAAGGATCGGATTTCTGGTTCCTGATCCCGTTCATGAAGCCAGTTCAAAGCGGAAAAGCGTCAATCGGAGATAACGTCTCACGAACACCGGCACCTGTCGATAATGTCGAAAAACATGAAGTTTCAGGCACAACACTGAAAAAGGAAGCGAAAATCCTGCTGGTTGAAGACAATGTCATCAACCAGCAGGTTGCGCTTGCGATGTTCAGGAAACTGCCCTGCAGGGTCGATATCGCGTCGAACGGACTGGAAGCTGTCGAAACACTGAAAAAAGAAGAGTACGATCTTGTGGTCATGGATATCCAGATGCCTGTCATGGGAGGCATCGAAGCGACAAGGGAGATCAGAAACACTGCAGAAGGAATCCTTCACCGGAACGTGCCGATTATCGCCATGACCGCCAATGCAACGGAGGAAGACAGGAAAAACTGCCTGAAAGCGGGAATGAACGATTTCCTTACCAAGCCTTTCCTGTTGAATTCCCTCATGGACCTGCTGAAAAAATGGCTCCCCGACGTCGAAATACCGGCATGAGGTTTATGCAGGCATTCCGTCGATAAACGTCTTTATCTCGTCAAGCTCTTCGCTCCGGAGCCGTAATTCCGCCGCCCCGGCAACACCCGCCACCTGTCCAGCGCTGCGCCCGCCGACAATCGCGCCGGTAACGGCAGGATGACGCAGGGTCCAGGCGATCGCAACCTCGCCCGCAGAACAGCCATGAGGCTTTCCGATCCGCTGCAGCAGCCCGGCAAGTTCAAGGTTCCTGGAGAGCCTCGGTTCCTGGAACTCTTTGTTATTCCTTCGCCAGTCATCCGGGGGAAATGCCGCAGCCCTCTCCCTGGTCATCGAACCGCTCAGCATCCCCGAAAGCATGGGAGAGTAGACAATCACTCCGATGTTCCGTTCAAGACAGAAAGGAAGGATTTCTTTTTCTATTGCAGGCCTGAGCATCGAATAGGGGGGTTGCAGAGAAGCGACGGGTGCAATGGAGATCGCCCGCTTCAGCTGGGAGACATTGAAATTCGAAACCCCGATATGGCGGACCAGGCCCTCCTCCTGCAGACGGGCCATTTCCTCCCAACCTTCCTCGATATCCTCTTCGGGGTTGGGCCAGTGCACCTGGTAGAGATCGATCGAATCGACGCCAAGCCTTTTGAGGCTCGCTTCGCATTCACGCCTGACCGACCCGGCCTTGAGACTGCCCGAGACCTGCCGGTTTCCGTCCCAGACGAGGGAACATTTCGTAAAAATGTACGGCCGCACCCGCATGCCGGAAACCGCCCTGCCGACAAGTTCCTCCGAGTGGCCGAGACCGTATACCGCAGCGGTATCGATCCAGTTCATACCAAGTTCGACGGCTTTGCCGATCGCATCGATCGCATCCCCGTCATCCTGCGGTCCCCAGGCATAAGCCCAGTCGCCGCCGCCGATTGCCCAGCTGCCGAAACCGATGGGCGTGATGAGCATATCCGTATTTCCAAGCTGTCTTTTCTGCATGATGCCTTTTCCTGTCTGGTTATTTCGCCGGAACACTCCCGTGTCCTTCTGCACATATCAAACAGGAGAGCGGATATTTTGTTCCCGACACGCTTGCACGGTAATGCGATAATGCCGTTATGCCTTGAAATTCCAAAAGCTTTCCGAAAGGGACTGCGAAACATGAACGACAGTGAGATAATGGACTTGACCTGCCGACTCCGATACCGGGATATCGGACCAACACGGGCTCCCGGCTTACGAACAGATCAGGGCGGTGCCCGAAAGCATAAAATTATTTGTACCTTGAAGCCAGCATAGCGATAATCTGATTCTTCATGCGGAAACCAGCCCTCACGGCATACTCGTTTTTTTTCCCTGTCATCGCGGGCATGGCGAGGCTTTTTGCGCCGTTTTCCCCAAGGCTTCGTAATTTTTTCACCATCCGGGACCGGCTCTTCGAGGATCTCGAGCAGCAACTCTCCGGCATTCCACCTGCACAGTCAAGGCTCTGGGTCCATGCGGCATCAGTCGGTGAATTCGAACAGGCCCGTCCCGTCATAACGGCTTTGAAGGAAAAGTATCCTGACCTTTCGGTCGTCGTCTCCTTTTTTTCCGATTCAGGGTTCAACTCCCGCAGAAATTATCCAGATGCGGACGCCGTCTTCTACCTGCCGGCAGATAACGCCGCCAATGCGAAGCGACTGGTGAAGCTCCTCGATCCGGACATCATGATGCTGATGCGTTATGACTTCTGGCCAAACCATCTGATGGCGGCTAAAACACACGGAACGAAACTCGTGCTCGCTGCCGCTGTCCTCCAAAGCGCTTCACCATACCGCAACCCCATACTCAGAGGATTTTACCGCTCCGTTTTCACGCTGTTCGACCGTATCTGGACGGTATCGGACAAGGACGCCACCGCGTTCAGGCAGCTGTTCGGCTGCGTGCAGGCCGAAACCGCGGGCGATCCGCGCTTCGACCAGGTCATCCGCAGAAGCGGGGAAACCGGTAAAGTCGAAAACTTCAGAAAATATTTCGCTGACCGCACCGTGCTTGTTGGCGGCAGTGTATGGGAAAAAGATGAGACCCTGCTGGTGGAGGCATGGACACAGCTGCAAAACAAACCGGACCTTATCCTTGTCCCTCACAAGGTGGACCCTGAAAACATCGACCGACTCTGCGGGTTCCTCGAAAGCCGGTCGATCGCATGCAGCAGGGCTTCCGCCCTCGGACCCGGATTCGATCCTGAGCGAAGCGTTCTTGTCGTCGATCTGACCGGTTTCCTCCTGGAACTTTATTCGATCGCGTCAATAGCCTATGTCGGCGGAGGGTTCGGCGTCAACGTGCACAACACCCTTGAACCGGCAGTATACGGGATTCCCGTGCTTTTCGGTCCTCGAATCCATAACTCACCTGAAGCTGAAGCTCTTGTGGAAACGGGTGGCGGCACCATCGTCGAAACCGCCGAAGAGCTGAAAAAACATCTTGAAGCCTTCACGAACGATCCGCACTTCAGAAACAAGGCCGGAAGTGCCGCCTCCCGGTTCGTCAATGAACGGAAAGGGGCAACGCAGTATATTCTGAAAGGCATCGAAACACTTCTCGAAGCGTAACCTCCTGCAGGCAAAGCCACTCTTCCATATTCGGAACTCCTGATCCCTGTAAAAGAATAAATGCCGCCAGTGTCCGGTATGTTGGCATTCTGGCGTATTATAAGCCACAATAACAGTATTTGGCGATAAAATAAAGTAAAAAAGCATTGTTATTCTCAAAAGAAATCACGTTATTACACCTGTATTACATATCCGGACAGCTCCCGCGCTTCCTGTGCCGCGCTCGGTAAAATCCAGGATGAATCGAAGGCACAGCCATACACTCCTTCGTTCGGCAATGCCGCTTCGTTCATACAAACACTGGCTTTTTACCGAAAGAAAAACTGGTTCAGGCTACCCGCAACAAATGATAACACGGAACAAATAGCGATGTCAAACAACCCGATGAAGCTGCAGATCACCGATAAGGTCCACTGGCGTAAAAACCACCCCGAGGAAGGCTGTATAAAACATATAAACGTCATCAACGGCAATATCATCCATTACTGGTTTGAAACCGATCAGGATGTCATCCTCAACTCGGTCGACAACGACCTTCTGGAAACGGTCCTGAACGAAACAGGCCTCCATCTCAAGCCGTTCAATGTCATCATGGACCTCTCAAGTGTCCGTGAAATCACATCCAATTACAAACATTCAATCGCAAATCTCCTTTACAACTGGAAACCGCCGCTTCGAACCGTAGGCCTCTTCAATGTCGGCAGGTCGATCCGCATCCTCGTCGAATCCCTTGCTGCCGTTGTACCCCAGAACATGCAGTTCATCCTGGCGGAATCCTATGACGAAGTCCTGGAAAAAGTGATTTCAGGCAGAAAAGATTTCAACATTCTTGAAAACAGAAACGAAGACGACCAGATCAAGCACCGTTTCCTCGAGTCAGTCGCAAAACTTACCTGGCTGAACATGCTCGAGGAACCTGTTCCCGTTCCGTCGCTGGACAATAAATACTACCCCTATTTCCGGCTGCTCGAAGAGGTCCGGAATGACCTTGTCACAAGGGAAAATGAAAAGAAAAACGAGTACATGGAGATGAAAAAAGAGTTTGAAGGCAGGATTGCCCACATGAACATCAAAATGAACGCACAGGCGGAACTGAACAAGAAAACCACCCAGCAGCAGGAAAAGGTGATCCTGGAACTGAAATCGGTCATTTCCTGCCATGAAACCGAACTGTCGAGATTGTCCCGCTCCTTCACCGAAAAGATGACCGCTTTGCGGAAACTGCTCGAACACATTCAGAGTATCGAGATCGAAACACGCCAGAAAAAGAAAATGCTCGGCCTCTGCCAGAGTCTTCTGGAAACCGAGGAAATTGAAAAAAACCTGCAGAACGGTTTGTCGGAAACGGAATCCGCTTTCATCCTTTCTCTTCAGAACAGACATCCGAACCTCAACCAGCGCGAACTGAAAATCAGCCTGCTGGTCCGGAAGAATTACGATACCGAAGAGATCGGGCACTCCCTCGGCATAACGAAAAGAGGGATGGAGAGCATCCGCTATCGCCTGCATAAAAAACTCGGGCTCGGAAAGCACCAGTCGATCAAAGCTTACCTTTCGCGCTTCAACCTTGCTGACTGAAGTTTTCCCCCGACTTCCTCGAAGTTCCGGGGAGTGCCGCCGCATTCATGAAAAGTGGCGGCTCCCCTCATGGTACCGGAGCCTCAATTCCCCGTATTGTGTTATATTGCTCCAGGCAGTTACCAAGATTTAAATCCCTGAAACCATGTTAGCCAGAATCCAGACACTTTACCTCTTCCTTGCCGCACTTTTGGCTGCGGTAAGCATGTTCCTCCCTTTCTGGAGCTTCAGCTCGGACCACCTTTTCATTGTTTCCGACTTCGGTGCATCGCAGATCGCCGATATAACCTACACGGTATCGTGCTTCGCCGGAACCGTTTTTTCTCCGCTTACGGCACTCATGGCACTGGTCGCGATCTTCCAGTTCAAAAACCGGGCACTCCAGACAATGCTCATCATTGCCGCAATAGTATTTTTCGTACTCGACCTCTTCTCGGGACTGGCGGCGGCGCATTTCATGAACCAGCATTTCCTCGCACTTGGAACAGTCGTCAGCCACGGTCCGGGAGCAGGGCTCTATTCGATGCTTCCCGAACCGGTGCTGCTTTTCCTCGGCATCAAAGGGGTCAAAGAAGATGAAAAAATCGCAAACGCCTACAAAAGGCTGTAATCATGCGCATTGTCTGGTCGACGGGTGATCCCAACGGTACCGGGCCGGAAATCATCCTGAAAAGTTTCCGGAAACTGCAAGGTTCAGGCCATTCGTTTCTTGTCGCAGGTTCCTGCTCGGTCATGGAATATTACAGCCGAAAGCTGGGCTTAGCCGTAAATCTGGAATGCCTGACCGACGCCGCGATGCTCCCTGACGCTGCCGGGTTCGGAGAAGGGGTCCTACCGGTGCTCAGTATCGGCGAACCTGAAACGGTAGAGCCGGGAAAACTTTCGGCAGATGCGGGTCATATAGCCATGGAATCGCTCCGGGCGGCAGCCGGGCTCTGCGATATCGGAGTATGCGATGCGCTCGTGACCGCCCCCCTGAACAAAGAAGCGATCGGGCTTGCCGGGTACCGTGAAACCGGGCATACCGGGTTCCTCGGCACGATGTTCGGGGTCCCTTCACCCTGCATGATGTTCGCGGACAATGTCTCCGGACTGAAAGTGGCCCTCGCGACCATCCATGAACCGATTGAACGGGTCCCTTCCCTGTTGAGAACAATGAACCTGGACCACTTCCTGAGCGATCTTGCCGATTCACTGCAGATGGATTTCCTGATGGCTTCACCGCGTATCGCACTGCTTGGGCTCAATCCCCATGCCTCTGACGGCGGCGTCATGGGAAGCGAAGAACGGGAAATACTGTCGCCCTGCATCAGCCGCCTCTCATCCCGTCTCAGGATCGAAGGCCCGTTTGCCGCCGACGGGTTTTTCGGGTCGGGCAATTACCGGAATTTCGATATCATCGTGGCGATGTACCACGATCAGGGCCTCCTGCCGTTCAAACTCCTTGCTTTCGATACAGGGGTCAACGTCACGCTCGGCCTGCCCATCGTACGGACATCGCCCGATCACGGAACGAGTTTCGATATCGCGGGCAAGGGGTGCGCATCGGAAAGGAGCTTTCTCGAAGCCACTCATCTTGCGATCACCATCGCGGAAAACAGAACACAAACAATCCTCCATCAATGATCTCATTCATCAACGTCGATATCGAGCTCCAGAACAAACCCGTCCTGAAAAACCTGAACTTCAGCATCCAGCCGGGTGAGCTTGTCTACCTTGTGGGAAAAAGCGGAACCGGAAAGACGACGCTGTTCAGGTCGCTCTATATGGATGTCAAGCCGAAGAAAGGGGAAATACACATAGCCGGTTTCAGTTCGAGGACCATCAGGAAAAGGGAAATCCCGATGCTGCGCAGGAAACTCGGTATCGTTTTCCAGGATTTCAGGCTGATGGAGGACCGCAACGTCTATGAGAACCTCGCTTTTGTCCTGATGGTGACCGGAACGGCGGAGAACCTCATCGAAGGCAAGGTGCACCATGCGCTCTCAAGCGTCGGACTGGAGCATGCGGCAGGCCAGATGCCCCGTTTCCTTTCGGGTGGCGAACAGCAGAGGGTCGCGATCGCCCGTGCGATCGTCCGGGAACCCGTTGTCGTCATAGCTGACGAACCGACAGGAAACCTTGATCCCGATACTTCGATAGAGATCCTCGAGTATCTGAAGCGGATCAACCAGCAGGGTATCACCGTGCTTATCGGCACCCACGATTACGAACTGGTCCGCCACTCCCCTTCCAGGACCCTGCGGATATCGAATTTCACCGTCGCCGAAACCACCATGGAACCATCGGCCACCGGATTCAGGCCCGCCGTAAAGAGCTGATCATGCAAAAAAAAGCCCTTGAATCATTTTCGGTTCAAGGGCCTTGCTTATGACTTCGCAAGCGATGCCGTCCGATCGGTCCAATCCGTCCGATCAGACCGATCGGGATACTTCACGAGCACCCGGTAGTCATCCCGCAATCCTCGCACACCTTGCAGGTCCCGTTCTGCTCCTGAGTTGTGCCAGTTAGTGCCAAAACTCAGAACTCAAGGAGTTGCTTAACCTCGTTTGTAAATTTGCTTGTACCCATCTGTTTGATATAAACCTCACCGGTTCGTTCATAACAAAGATGGATT
>JAAXXI010000003.1 GCA_013334565.1 Chlorobiaceae bacterium | reverse complement strand
ATGATCTGGTCAACAGCATGCCAACTCAGACCGACCAACGTCGCTGCTGCCTGAGTGCTTGAGCAATGCTGCAGGAGTTGAACGACAAAGCCTTCGAACATGAGGGTGAAACGTGAATGCCTTTCGGCCCATGGGGCGTTAACGGTCTTGACTCCATGTTTGTTGCAATTGCATCGAGGCAGAAGGCAGACAAGAATGGTTTCGAACTGCATGGTGTCAAGATGGCGCCACTTTTGTTCGGGAGCATGATCATAGATGCCACAGAAGTCATTGCATTCCGGGCACTTGGCATCCTGGCCGGTATAGACAAGTTTGATGGTCACCTGCTTGCCGAGTATGGACAGGTCAATATGTTCCACTTGCCAGTTTGATGGGAGTCCCAGAAGTTGCTTGTAGTGTGCAGTCAGGCTTTGCATAGGGTATGACAGATTAGATACGGAATCCGTGATATTACGCCAAGCTATTCATTTCGGGATACTATTCCATTAAATTCTACGAAGAACCTTAATTCTAAACTCTTCAGATGGAAAAAGCGCAAAAAGGAATATACTACTGTTAAATTCAGATATAGAAATAGTGCTTATATTGTCTTATCCCTTTATTTCAACTACCATCATCACTGCTCTTTGTCAACATAAAATCAAGAATATTTTCACTGATATTGTAATTATCTAATACAATCTGAGGATCTATTCTATTTATGTATTCAGAATTTACTCTAAAACCATTCAATAAATTCGACCCATGTAGCACTTGTAACCATGTTGGCTTAACACTTTCACACAAAATATAATGCTTATAATCAAGAATCTTACTATGATTGATTTTTAATGGATTCAAGGATCCGCAAGACCATATATTATTATATATTGTGACAAATGGATTATTTGCAAAATTAATTTTTTGAATATTTTTACCGTCCCACCTATAGCCATATCTATACATAAGCACCGACTCATTTTTAATATCTTTTTTATTTATAGCCCGGAATATATTATAATAATATTCAGCACATAAAGCATCATCACTATCAATTCTTGATAGCAATACTTCAGAATGCTCACCAATAATTGATTTAATTATCGAATCAATAACTCCGTTTATTGATTCGATATTTTCGATATATACTGGAATTATCCACTTATCAATCCATTGCATCATACTTGAAACATATTTCTCATCACCTACTGAAAACAATAAATACCACTTATATGGACGATAAATCTGTGCTTTTATAGACGGATATGTAATTAATTTAAAAAACTCTACTCTTTGCTTAAACCAGAGCTCGCGCTTGCTTTCATTTTCAATGGCAGCTAAGGAGATAAATTTCTTATATCGAATAGAAAATCTCGTAAACAATATAAGTGGTATATCCATATTTTTTATAGATTATATTTCAATTTCGCAATTATTTTATTGCGAAATAAACGATAATAGTCATCCTGATGAAATATAATAATATTGTTTTATATAATATATTATAACATTTCATTCGGTACAGGAAATTTCCTTTTGTTTAATGGGTATGGCATATATAAATTATTATTGTTATCATGCCATATTTTCCACCTTTCACGATAAATTTTTCGCGTTGGTGAAAGGCCTGTAAAACCAGATACATTAATTCCAGTCATGGGGTCGCAGGTCATACTGTTTTCATGATAACTTGCAATTACAGTAGGATTTTTAAAGAACTTTACACTTTCACCACCAAAAACTTTTCTTAATCTCATTAAAAATTCAGTATCTGCAGCATATCGGACAGAATCCCAATAACCAACACGTCTCTTTACTTCAGAAGTTCTTACCATTATTGTTGCAACCGCCTCATGGCTATAACATCCTCCCCAGCCCGGTTTAAAATAAAAACTACCATCGAGATGCATTCGAATCCAATTGGTCATCACTCCTATACAGTCTTCATTTTTTTCTAAAATTTTTACCTGATTAGAAATTCTATCTGTTAAAGCATAGTCATCTGAATCCAGAACTGTAAAATATTTACCTTTTGCATTAAAAAATGCTTCATTTCTTGTTTTATAAGTCCCTAAATTCGATTTATTAATTTTAACCTTTATTCTGTTATCACATCTTTCGAGTTGCGATAAAATCTCACGAGTATTATCTGAACTCATATCATCATAAATACACAATTCGAAATTTTGATAACTTTGATTTAAAACCGAACTTACCGAATGTTCTATAAACTTTTCAGAATTATAACAGGGCATAAATATAGTTACCAAAGGACCGTCAACTGTTTTCGTCTTTTTCTGGGTAATGTTAAAATAATTTAATTTTTCATTATTATGTTTTATTTTGATTTCAGCAATGCCGGATGATAAAAAATATTTATTCACATAATACAGCCAATCCGAACTTGAGTTTGAAGCATTCGCTTTTGCAAGTATATATTGTAAATCTGAAAACTGAAAACCATCTTTATTGCACAAATCTATTATATCCGGATTTTTTAAACAACTCAGGTAATGTGCAATTCTTAATCTTTTTTGCTCGTTTGATGCGCTTTTATAATGAATTTTTCTTTTACCTTCTTTTTCTCCATGAATTTTTGACAGCATTTTTTTTGCCATCATTTCATTGTTAGAATAAAATTTAAACGATGGATTACAATCTGATAAATACTCATATATAGATGCGGATTCATAATATCTACCATTTCGATACAAATGATTTGCTGCAGAAAATAATGTATCCATATCGATAAATAATAGACTTTCTTGAGTATCGATTAAAAAAAGACAGCTTTTTTAAAACATTGATTCTATGAGTTCCAATATTGGGTTAAAAACAGTATGAAATATCGTATTCAGATATAGCATGCAGGATGACTTATTTCTTCAAAGACCAGGCATATGTCTATCGTCCTGTTTCACTACAGATTTGCGATACTCGTGATATGCCTGTCGAGCACTATTCAAGGCAAAAGGCATAACTACCCAGCCCCAGGGAGTACGGCAGTGCTTCAACCAGGTGACCCCAAGGCGGTATGAGAGATGTTTTTGAGCTTTTTCAGCTTTGAAAAAATCACGATACTCTTCGAGAGGGGGAAGTATTATATCTGATTTGTTTTTATGATTGCGATATTGTCGAGTAAAACAAGGAAGTGATATGGGCAAGAACAATAAGGGCCATATCTTGCGGCTTCGTTCAATAATCTCGGCTCCCAACCGGTAAGGCAGTTCCCTTTTCAGTCGATCGGCTGCACCATAATATTCCGACTGCTGTTGCGGTTTGAGTTTTTGATTCTCCAGATAATACCGTTCGAGTTCTTCCTGAACCTCATGCAATTGTAGTAGCAACAGTTCGTTTTCTTCTATCAACTCTTTTTTTGTTCGACTATTACTTATCGATTCATTTTTTTGAATATCAATTTGCCCTTGCAAATCAATAAAATTATTTTCGATGCTCTTTTTTTCCTCCAACAATGCTTTCTGTCGCTTATCCAGTTCGGTTTTCTCGTCGATCAAGAGTTTATTTTTTTCGCTTACCGCATTGAAGTCGTTTTGCTTCTCCCTGAGTTTTTCCTCAAACAGATAAACCTTTTTTTCAAAGTCTTCCCTTTCAGAAGTTAACAGTCTATGCAAAAGAGTTTCACGCCGGAAACTATCCTCCAACTCATTATCTTTGACAAGCAATTGTTCCTCTGCAATCTTCTTTCCTTCGGAAAGAATCGCGATAACCCTGCCTGATTCCGACCGACGCTTCATCTGAACAAGCCATGCATCGAGAGAATTCGTCTGTTTGATCGGCTGAGGCTCCAGAGGTATGGTTGCCGACGACTGCAGTTCATCGTAACGATGCAAATGTTCGGGATAATCAGCAAGGATGCTTTCGATAAGAAAACCATCAGCAAGCGCAGGGACAGTCATCGCATTTTTCGAAAGCGCATACGATTCCCGTCCACCTTCGCCATTTGACCCATTCGGACAAGACACGTAGTTGAAGAATCCGATATAGGGTAAATGACCTGATTGAGATACTGTATCATCGAAGTAAGGCATCAGTTTATTTTTGCATTCGTCTGCCCGTTTTCTTACCTGTTTGGCATTGACAAGCATACTTCTCCCGCTGTTCTGCAAATGGAAACCAAGCAGGGCGCTATTGTATGCATTCCAGTTATCGAGTCTTTGTTCGATAATGCTGCGACTGTAAAACCTTGCCTCATCGCAGCTCGTTTCAGCCAATACCCGGTGCGGTTCATCGTACACGAGCACGAAAGCCATTTGCGGATCGAGAGCTTTCCAGTAGTCAAGCAGGTATATCGCTTCAGGATCGGACCAGCCCCAGAATTTCTGATCGATATTATTCAGAAGCAGATCGAGGGCAAGACCATGCCAGACCGGACCGGCATCGATTTGCCGGAGTTCATCGCTTTTCTGAATACTTTCCAGAGAAACCTCGCCATGAGCCTGACGAAGGATCGAACCGATTTCAACAGGGCAAAGGCATTCGCGTTTTGAAGTCCTTGCCGGCTGCATACCCCAGGAACGAAGTACCCCCTCGACATCCCGATAACCGGAGAATGGGTGCCCTACAGTAAGTATTTTATTCATGTTGAAGCTTGTTACAGGGAAAAAAACAACCCTTGCAAAGAATTGTCTGTCGATCACTGAGCGTTCTTGTAATAAGAAAATGCAGCGTCCGGATTATCGAACCGATATAATGCACCGTTCTGAAGCACATAACAAACATTACAGAACTGGCGCATCTGTCGATGGTCATGAGATACCATAACAATCGAACGGTCAGAACGTTTTTCAAGCAACTCATAACGGCATCTGTCTCGGAACCGCGCATCGCCTGCCGACATGGCTTCGTCGATAAGGTAACAATCGAATTCTATCACCATCGACATAGCGAAAGCCAGACGGCTTCGCATACCGGATGAATAACTTTTCAATGGTTCGTGCATGTACTTTCCAAGTTCCGAAAATTCCTCGACGAACCGCATTTTATCCTCGAAACCGACACCGTAGATCCTGCAGATGAAGCGCAGGTTGTCAGCGCCGGTCAGTGAACCCTGGAATCCTCCTTTGGATGCAAGGGGCCAGGAAACTTTCATATCGCGTCTGATCGTTCCAGAATCAGGGTCCTCTATACCTCCGAGAAGACGGATCAGTGTAGACTTCCCTGCTCCGTTTCTGCCAAGGATCCCGATTTTCTCTCCTTTCTTCAAAGAAAACGAAATCCCGTCAAGAACCGTATGGTAGCCATTCCGGGTTTGGTAACGCTTGACAATATTCTTAACAAGAATCATTCCGCGTCCCATCCCCGACCTGTTAGATTCAACAGCAACAGACCGGAAAGTGTCATTCCTAAACAACATATGGCTGCATAACCGATATCATAATGAGCTGTGAACATGCTGCCGAAATAGCCGTCCCGCAACAATTCGAGACCGTGTGCCATGGGAAAAAGAAGTACAATGTGACGTCCATCCGGCGGCAGCCAATCAACAATGAAAAAAAGGCCTGAAAGAATAAACAGCGCATAGGATATTGGTTTCCAGATTCTGTCGAAAATCGGAAAACGGGAGATCAGCGAACCGAGATTCAGGGCAAGCGATGCTCCAAACCAGGAAAGAATTAAAAATGCAAGGATGATCTTCAGGGTATCTTCAGGATAACCCATCCAGCCTACATTGATAAAGATGGTACTGACAACGACAAATGAAAAAAAAGCACCAAATACCTCGAGCAAGGTGCGCGAAATAAAAACATCGAGAACTTTGATATTTCTATGAAACAAAATCGCATTATTGACCGAGACGGCATTTTTTACCCTGCCGACAATATTGCGCCATAGTTGTATTGAAATATAGCCTGTAACTGCCATTGCGGTAATCGGGAGACTCGTGATACGCCCCGCGCGGGTATAGTGCCAGATGAGTGTTATGACAATTGTATAAAGTGCAGGTTCGACAAAAAGCCAGAGGAAACCAATATTGTTCCTGCCATACCTGGTGATGATTTCACGCATGAGCAATGCGCCGATCACCCTTCTCTGCACTGTTATCGAGTGTAAAAGTTCTTTCATATGCACTCAATCGTGATGTTCACGGATTCCGGCAAGAAGCATTGAAAGAACCCCCCAGACAACCATTCCCACTGCAAACGTCGTCAAAATCGCCTTGAATCTCTGAGGCTCTATCGCAATATCGGGAATGCTTGGCTGCACGATCCTTTCAAGGTAGAGCTGCTTGCGTTGAGCCTCGTTTCGAGCCTGTTCGAGGGACGCCATCGCTGCGGCAAGCTGTTTTTCGGCAAATACCCTGTCGAGGGACAACCGTTCATATTCAACAGCTTTATTGGTGAGCGACTGGCTTTTATTGCCTGAAACACCCGTGATCTTTGCATTTTCCTCATTGATTTCCCGCTGTAAAGCAGATACTCTCTGTTCAAGCACCGGAATCTGGGGATTCAACGGAGTAAACGCTCTAACCTGGGCCAGTTGCGTTTTCGTGGCAATCAGTTCATCCTGCAGTTTCGCTACCTGCTGCAACTGCAGCGCGGACTGCCCTACGGGATCGAAGACGCCGTGTTTGTTGCGGAAGTCCGAAAGGGCAAGTGATGCTGTCCGTGATTTCCGTTCAGCATCAGCAACCTCGCGCAAAGCATAACGGATAAGATCATTCCTTCCTCTTTCGTTAAGTCTGTTGATCAGCTCTTCAGCCTGCTGGAGCAGAATTTCGTTAAATCTGTATGAATCGGATGCCGTAAAAGCTCTTGTTTTCAATGTAGAGATCGAGGATGAAGAGTTGAGATTCACGTCTATTCTGCGCTGATAATAGAGAAACAACGACTCAAAACTGTTGTCGATTCCGAGCGGATTGAACCTGCTGAACAAATCGATGCCATTCCTTGTATATGCTTTGCGCAGATCGAGCCGCTTATTGACGGAACGCAATGCATCACGGGAAAGCATGTAGTCGTGAACACTGTAGATATCGTCGAGAGAACGGGAAAATCCTGCCCCCTGAATGATCGCTCCAAGTTGGGTCTGCATCGGTCGCTCGGGACTTCTGACGACAAAACGCGATTCAGATATATAGATATCCGATTTAAGAAGGCCGAAATAGAGAATCGAAAGAACAGTCGGAACAACTACAACGACGAGAAACAGAGGATTATCCTGAAACAAGTTCTTTTTCAGTTGATCGATCCATTTTTCGAGCTGCATAAAAGACTTTTTGTCAGAAATCATTGCTCAAGCTAATGGTATTGGGTTCCGGGAAGCAGTCAAAACAATGCCCGTAATGGTTACTCCAATGCATGCATGACATTCACAACGGGGTATACAACCGAAACAACCATGCCGAGAAATTTGTGAAGGTCCGATGATGGTGAGTTGGATACATAAATGATATCCTTATCCTGCAAACTGAAATTTTGAGCAAGGAAAAAAGATGCGGGATCCTTCAGTTCCAGTCGGTATATAACCGGTTCTGTAGTTTGGGCACTACCTTCGGAATTTGCTTTTCGCTCAAACCTGAACACGAAAACACCATTGGCATCTGCACGGTTATCCTGCAACCCGCCTGCCCTTGCAAGCGCCTGTGACAAGGATATCCCCTGTGATTCAAATGAAATTTCCTCATTTTTTCCGGTAGCACCGAGAGATAAAAAACTTAACGGCTGATACATCAGAGTTACGACATCATCAGCCTGAAGCGTTATATTCTGGAGGGGATCGCGTATTATCTGGTCAAGCGGCATGGAATAAGCATGCTTGCCCCTTGTGAGTTGAAGAGTCATTTTGTTGACCGGCTGCCGTACTCCGGATGCTGCAGCAAGCGCATCAAGAATTCGCTCACGTTTAGCCGTCAACTGCATTCTTGTACTGGTGTTCACTTCTCCGACAACCGTGACATTTGCGGTATTGTTCTTGATAATTCGGACCAATACCTGAGGCTGATTGGCTTTCCCCCTCAACCTCAACTGAATCTCCTGCTCTATTTGTCTGCTAGTTTTTCCGCTGACCGGAATATACCCGGCGTAAGGAATATTGATGGTACCTTCCGAGGTTACCATCTGATCAGGAAAAGTTGCCACATGGGTTGATGCTCCCTCACTACGGGTATCGACAGCTGCACTTGAGTACAAAGCGGGAGGAACCTCCCAAATTGATACTTCGACAATATCACCGGGACCTATGATTTGAACATTTTGATCGGCAGTTTTAAACAATTGAGAAAAAAGTTTCCGGTGTTTCTCAAAAGCAAGACGCGTAACCACATCCTGATTAATATCAATGACCTTGATATTTTTCATCAGATCCGAGTGTCCGGCATCGATAACCGCACTGGTCTTCGGGCCTGAAGAGGGCATCAAGCCTGTACAACCGCTTATAGAAAAGCATATGATTACAGTAAAAAACCAGCCTCTGGCATAACAGGAAAACTTCATTCAGGTTCTTTGTAATGATGTTGCAAGTACTTGTAACAGAAAACAGGAGCAACGTGTTATGTCACGTTTTGAAAGTGTGCAAAGTTGATCTGACGTGCAATATTGAACGATGTAGATGGTCAGCACAGCATGTACTTCAATAGTACTCCTGCCTTCATAGAGAAAAATGAAGTTGAAATTTAAGTATCATAATGTGATTATGAAAAATTTTTAACGAATAACAATCGAATCAAGACGGTAATGCGTATTATTAGTGTATATGAATCTGTATACAGCTGATGACAATGTTAATGTTCATGCAACATTGAGTTGTAAGAAAATCCATGTAACTGAGCTTTCTTTCTGAATGAAGAGCAACTGAATGAAGAAACCATTTTACACCCGGATATTACACCTTTATCGCTCATGAGCTGTGTTGGATAGCGGGCGTATACACTGGGCTCTGAATGAAAAAATCGGTACTTGTGTTGATAATCAGGTATGATCGTATTCATCACAGGAATAACAGGACCCGATATCAGGCGACCGGTACACGTGGTACTGAGGTTCTTATACAGTGCGACGTCGGAACCATTGGCATTTGCCTGATATATTGCTTTTCAGTCTCTTCGAGAATTCAATACTTGTAACACACCGGCAATACCTGAGTAATATCCGCAGAAAGCGTACCACAAAATAATTTCTTCTATAAACAGTATATTGATCATATTGTGATCTAAACCATTCATTCATTTGCCTCTATGGAACCCCGGCACCCCAAAAAACCGGATTGGCTGAAAATCAGGATGGCATCCGGGGTATCGTTCGCTGCGACCAGGCAACTGCTCAACCGCCACAGCCTCAATACCGTATGTCGGTCGGCATTGTGCCCGAACCTGCAGGAATGCTGGTCGCGCGGCACGGCGACGTTCCTCCTGCTCGGCAATGTCTGTTCGAGGAAATGCACCTTCTGTGCTGTTGACAAGACGGCGAACCTTGCGGCACCGGACCCTCTCGAGCCTGAAAACATAGCCCTTGCCGTTCAATCGATGAAACTGAAGCATGCGGTGCTCACCAGCGTCACGCGTGATGACCTCAACGACGGAGGTTCTCTTCACTGGGTTGAAACCATCAGGGCGATCAGGGCCGCAGCTCCGGATGTCACCATCGAATGCCTGATCCCGGATTTCAGGCATGAAGAGGCCGCTCTCGACCGGGTGATGCATGAAGCTCCCGACGTACTCAACCACAATATCGAAACCGTGCCGGCGCTTTACCCGAAAGTCAGGCCCGAAGCAAGCTATAGCGGTTCGCTTGAAATTATCGAACGGGCAAAAAAGATGCACGGGCTCTCAACCAAATCCGGGCTGATGCTCGGGATGGGCGAAACTGCCGGGGAAATCGAGGCATCTATCGGAGACCTTCGCCGCCATGGCTGCGACATGATCACCATCGGCCAGTACCTGCAGCCATCCCCGGTACACCTTCCTGTGGAAAGGTATGTCACTCCCGAAGAGTTCAACAATTTCAGGAAGTTTGCGGAAGCCGAAGGGTTCAGGCATGTGCAGTCCGGCCCTTTTGTCAGAAGCTCATACCATGCGGAAGCATTTGCGGCGGAACAGGAACCAGGACCTTAACAATTCAAACCATACAAAACCATGGAAATTTCGGCACCTCTGATGATTTATGCCTACTGGGCGATCTCGATAGTTATCGGGTTCGCCTTTTTCAAGGACGACATCCTCAACTTCAACAAAGATTTCGACACCCGCAGGAAAATCCTTCTCCTCTGTTCGGTCGTCATCCTCGCCATCAACGCCTGGGTCTATTCCCATTCTACCTCTGACGGAGGAAGGCCGCTCAACATACCGACCGTTATCGTCTTCAGCATCGGTAACGGGATTGCCGAAACCTTCATGTTTTACGCATGTTTTCAACTTGGGAAGACGCTGGCTGGAAAGGTCACCGAAAATCCCTGGGTACTGTTCATTGCAGGGTTCATCTGCTTCATGATCTACAGCGGGATCGTCCATGGGCTTTTCTGGCTCCAGATCCTCCCGGAGCATGTCGTGCAGACCAGCCCCTACAAGCCTTTGTTCATGCCTGTACAGTTGCTTATCGCCAGCAGCTGGGCGCTGAATTTTTTCTGGTACCGCGATATCAGGACCGTCATTTTCCTGCATGCGCTGGTCGATCTCACCATGGCCTGCAGTGTGAAATTTTCAATGTTCAATTGAAACTTAGATAACGTTTTATGCTCTCTTTAATCATGGATTTAGCGGTTATCGAGGGTGATGAAAGCATGATATGGCTCTCTTTGAAGGCAAGGTCCTCGTTGCCGGCGCAACGGGAAGGACCGGAAAATGGATAGTGGAACGGCTCGGAAAGCATGGCATAACAACCAGGCTTTTCGTCCGTTCTCCACAGAAAGCTGTAGAGTTGTTCGGTCCGGACATCGATGGCGGGCTTGCCGTCGGTTCGCTTGAAAACAGGGACGATATCCGTGCAGCCCTCCATGGTATGGATGCCATCATCTGCGCCGTCGGGGGAAATGTCAGGGACCCCGAAGCACCCCCGCCATCCGCAATTGACCGTGACGGCATCATCAGGTTGGCAGGCGTTGCGAGAGAGCTGGAGATAAAAACATTCATCCTTGTCAGCTCCCTTGCCGTCACCAAACCCGATCATCCGCTGAACCGCTACGGCAAAGTCCTTTCCATGAAACTCGAAGCGGAAAACGCCGTGCGCGAGCTGTTTTCCGGTCCGGGGTATTCCTTTACCATTCTCAGGCCAGGAGGACTTCTCGACGGTCCTCCGTTCATGCACGAACTGATTTTCGACACCGGGGACAGGATTGAAACCGGTGCCATCCAGCGAAGTGACGTCGCGGAAATTGCCGTACTTTCGCTGTTCGCCCCAGAAGCACACAACCTCACCTTCGAACTGATACAGGGGAAAGAAACCCCTCAGACCTCGCTGCAACCATTCTTTACGCAGTTATCTGCCCGGGCCTGAAAACCGGCATGACATAAAAAACCGGCTCAGGATAAACAAGGCTTTATCGTTAATTCTGATCCGTTTCACCTTCAAAACAATACCGCCAGGCCAGCTTTTCACTCAGTCCCGGAATATTTTCAACATCAGAACGGTATTTATCCCACAACAAATATCGCCAAAGATATCAATAGCACAAACAAACCAAAACGCATTAATATTAAACAGCTGCCAATCATTTATGACCCAATAATAATCCGCAAAAATATCTATAAAGCACATAATAAGAACATAATATGATTATTTTCTCAAACATAAATCGCGGTCACGCATGGCATAGAAAAACTTTATATAAAGCTGTTTATTTTCTTTAAATTTAATCATTTATAATAATCCAAGGCAGATATTTTGTTAAGCAAGACGTCCTGCATTATTCTGATTTTTAAAAGCATATTGATAACATTATGATTCGATTATTATTGAATTCAAAACACAAATTACTTATCATTGATACTCTGTTCAGTGGTCAAACTTTCACATGGAAATATTTTTCGGACAGCACTGATTTCAGTGCAAGAATAATCGACAACAATCCTGTTTTTGTCTCATCGTTATCCGATACCGAGATTGAGGTGGTCTGCGAGGATTCACGTATCGCCGGAATGCTGCCGCAGGAATTTTTCCGGGATTACTTTTCGATGGATTTAGATGGAAGAGCTGCCTTTCCTGAGAATTTCCGCCTGAAATACCCGGACCTCTGGAACACACTCGAAGGTTATTTCCCGGTCAGAGTATTGAAGCAGGACCCCTTTGAAACCATGGTCACCTTCATGTGCGCACAAGGAATCGGCATGCGCATCATCAGGAACCAGGTATCGATGCTTGCCGAACATTACGGGACGAGGTTCGATGTAACCTTCAGGGACATTCCCGTTACCCTCCACAACTTCCCTTCCCCGCAGGCCCTTGCCAGTGCCGATGCCGTCAAACTCAGCAGGTGCACCAACAACAACCGCATCAGGGCAAGGAATATCATCTCCGCATCGAAAGCCGTTTGTGAAGGAAAAATTGATTTCGGATCACTCAGGGATAAAAGCCTTCCGCTCGAGCAGGTAAGACGGAAACTCTGTGAATTGGACGGTATCGGTTATAAAATTGCCGACTGCATCGCGCTCTTCGGCCTGGGACGATTTGACGCCTTCCCTGTCGATACCCATGTGAAACAGTTCATGTCGCAATGGTTCGGCAGCAGCACAGCATCTCTGCCGCTGACACCGGCAAACTACCTGAAAATCGTTGCCGGAGCGCATCAGATACTCGTGCCCGAATTGGCCGGTTACGCCGGTCATATTCTTTTCCACTGCTGGCGAAAAGAGGTTAAAAAACTCCGCTCGTACTGAACCGATACGGATGAAGGCAAGAGCGCTGTGGATTCTCGCTCCGCGGACGAAAATCCGCGAAGGAATCGTACCCTCTTTTTTTCCGGTTATCCTGCTTTTTTCTCAAGAGCTAATTCTATACCTTACAATTCGAAAGGTTATAACGGATTTCGCTGAAAACGCGCGCACATCCGCTGCATAATCCTCCGTAAATTTTATCAGATCGTTACAAATACCAGTACATGTTGAAAATCATTGAAAAGATATTCGGATCGAAGCACGAAAAGGATATCAGGAAAATCCAGCCAACCATCGATCGCATCAATGAACTCCAGGCCTCCATGGCCTCCCTCAGTGACGAACAGCTGAAACAGAAAGGGCGTGATCTGAAGCAGAAAGTCCGCAATGCCCTGGAGCCTTTTGAAAAAGAGAAAAGCGAACTCGGGCACAAGCTCGACAATCCGGATATCAGCATTCAGGATGCAGATACCATCAATGCAAGGCTCGATGCGATCGCCGAAGAGTATGACAAGGCGACGAAAACGGTGCTCGATGAAATCCTGCCGGAAACCTTCGCTATCGTAAAAGATACCTGCAGGAGGCTCAAGGGGCACAAATATTTGGTCATGGGACGTGAACTGACCTGGGACATGGTACCCTACGATGTGCAGCTGATCGGCGGCATCGTGCTTCATTCCGGGAAAATTGCCGAAATGGCCACCGGTGAGGGAAAAACGCTGGTATCGACCCTTCCCGTATTCCTCAACTCCCTTACCGGCAGAGGGGTCCATGTGGTGACCGTAAACGACTACCTCGCCCAGAGGGACAAGGAGTGGATGAGCCCCATTTTCGATTTCCACGAGATTTCTGTTGGCGTCATCCTCAATTTCATGAGTTCGGAAGAGCGGAAGGAGCAGTACGGAAGCGATATCACCTACGGCACGAACAACGAGTTCGGCTTCGACTACCTTCGCGACAACATGGCCGGGACGCAAGGCGACATGGTCCAGCGTGATTTCTATTTTGCCATCGTCGACGAGGTGGACAGCGTCCTTATCGACGAAGCCCGTACCCCGCTCATCATTTCAGGCCCAGTACCGAATGCCGACAACAGCAAGTTCCAGGAGATCAAGCCCTGGATCGAACAGCTGGTCCGAGCACAGCAGAACCTGGTCGCATCGTGCCTTTCCGAGGCTGAAAAACTGATGAAAGTAAAACCGGACGATGCCAATGCCGGCATTGCGCTGCTTCGTGTCAAGCGCGGACAGCCGAAAAACAGCCGGTACACCAAGATGCTTTCCCAGCAGGGTGTCGGAAAACTGGTCCAGAGCACCGAGAACGAGTACCTGAAGGATAATTCCAGCCGCATGCATGAAGTCGACGACGAGCTTTATTTCGCTGTCGATGAAAAAGCAAACACGATCGACCTGACCGACAAGGGCCGTGAATTCCTCAGCAATCTCAGCCACCAGGACAGGGACCTTTTCCTTCTTCCTGATGTTGGCACGGAGCTTGCGGCGGTCGAAGGCGATGCATCGCTTTCACCCCAGGAAAAAATCCAGAAAAAAGATGCGGTTTACCGCCTCTTCGCCGACCGCTCGGAAAAACTGCACAACATCAGCCAGTTGCTCAAGGCTTACTCGCTCTTCGAACGTGACGACGAATATGTCGTGCAGAACGGCATGGTCATGATCGTCGATGAGTTCACCGGAAGGATCCTGCCGGGCCGCCGTTACAGCGACGGACTGCACCAGGCGATCGAGGCGAAGGAGAACGTCAAGATCGAAGGTGAAACCCAAACGATGGCCACCATAACCATCCAGAACTTTTTCCGCCTTTACAGGAAACTTGCCGGCATGACCGGTACGGCTGAAACCGAAGCATCCGAGCTCTTTGAAATTTACAAGCTCGACGTCGTCGTCATTCCGACCAACGCCAAGGTCGTCAGGAAAGACATGGACGACCTGGTATACAAGACCCGGAGGGAAAAGTACAACGCGGTTGTCCAGAAGGTCGAGGAACTGCAGAAAAAAGGGCAGCCGGTCCTCGTCGGCACAACCAGCGTCGATGTCTCCGAAACCATTTCGAGGATGCTGCGCCAGCGGAAAATCCCGCACAACGTCCTGAACGCGAAACAGAACGTCCGTGAAGCCGAGATCGTGGCCGAAGCCGGCCAACTTTCGGCGGTCACCATCGCCACGAACATGGCGGGCCGCGGTACCGACATCAAGTTAGGCCCCGGCGTAAAGGAGCTCGGAGGCCTCTTCATCCTCGGTTCCGAACGGCATGAGTCCCGCAGGATCGACCGCCAGCTCAGGGGCCGCTCCGGCCGACAGGGCGATCCGGGCGAAACGGTGTTCTATGTCTCCCTCGAGGATGACCTGATGAGGCTTTTCGGCTCGGACAGGGTGATAGCCGTCATGGACCGCCTCGGACACGAGGAGGGCGATGTCATCGAGCACTCCATGATCACGAAATCGATCGAACGGGCACAGAAAAAAGTCGAGGAGCAGAATTTCGCCATCCGTAAAAGGCTGCTCGAATACGACGACGTTCTGAACCAGCAGCGCGAGGTCATCTATTCACGCCGCCGCAACGGCCTCCTTCGCGACCGCCTGGTAAGCGACATTCTCGACCTCCTGAAGGATTACTGCACGCAGGTCGTGAAAAAATACCATCCTCAGCATGATGCCGAAGGACTTGAAGAGCAGGTGCTCCGCGAATTGTCGATCGAGTTCAAGACCGACAGGCAGACCATGGAAATCGACGGACCGGAAAAACTTGCCGACAAACTCTATGAAATCGCACACTCCTTCTACCGCAGGAAAGAAGAGGCCCTTCCGGAAGAGATCATGGGGCAGATCGAGAGGTATGCAGTGCTCAGCGTCATAGACATGCGCTGGAGAGAGCACCTGCGTGAAATCGATTCGTTGCGCGAAGGCATCAACCTCCGTGCATACGGCCAGAAGGACCCGCTGCTCGAGTACAAGCAGGAAGCATACCGCCTCTTCATCACCCTGCTGCAGGAAATCGAGCTCGAAACGCTGTCGCTCGCTTTCAAGCTGTTCCCGATTGACCCCGATGAAGCAAGGGAGATGGAGGAACGCCAGAGAAAGGCAGCGGTGAAACAGGAACGCCTCGTCGCCCAGCATCAAGAAGCTGAAAGCGTCTATACGGCAACCGCCGAAGGCCAGGATGAGGATGCAGGCGGCGAACACGTGCCCCAGCAGCCGGTGATCGCCGAAAAGAAGCCTGGCCGAAACGACCTGTGCCACTGCGGCAGCGGAAAGAAATATAAAAACTGTCACGGCCAGCAACAGCCCTGACGCACAGCAATACTCACGTAAGACCATGAAACAGCCCACTATCGAAGTAACCCTTGCCATTGCCGAAGAACATGGCCTGAACAAGGAAGAGTACGCCAAAATACAATCGATTCTCGGAAGGGTCCCATCGATTACCGAACTCGGTATTTTTTCCGTCATGTGGTCCGAGCACTGCAGTTACAAAAATTCAATCGCGGTACTGAAAACCCTTCCACGCGAAGGGAAGGCCGTGCTGACGGGGGCGGGCGAGGAAAACGCAGGCCTGGTCGATATCGGCGACAATCTTGCGGTCGCGTTCAAGATAGAGTCCCACAACCACCCTTCGGCAGTCGAACCCTACCAGGGAGCCGCGACGGGCGTCGGCGGCATCCATCGCGATATTTTCACCATGGGCGCAAGGCCGGTCGCCTCCCTCGACTCGCTGAGGTTCGGTTCCCCGAAAGACCCGCGCGTCCGCTACCTTGTAGACGGCGTCGTGCGCGGTATCGGCGATTACGGCAACTCTTTCGGCGTGCCTACTGTGGGCGGTGAAATCTATTTCGAAGAAGGCTATACCGGAAATCCCCTGGTCAACGCCATGTCCGTCGGTATCGTCGAGCACGGCAAAACCGTGAGCGCAACCGCGAAAGGAGAAGGTAATCCCGTGCTCATCGTCGGTTCTTCTACCGGGAGGGACGGCATTCACGGAGCCACGTTCGCATCCGAAGACCTGAGCGAAGCCAGTGAGGACAAACGCCCGAGCGTACAGGTCGGCGACCCGTTCGCCGAAAAGCTTCTGCTCGAGGCGACCCTCGAAGCCGTCGCTTCTGGCTACGTTGTCGGGCTGCAGGACATGGGAGCGGCAGGCATTACCAGCTCGACTTCCGAGATGAGCGCCAGGGGCATCGAAAAAACCGGCTCAGGCGGCATCGAGATCGACCTCGACCTCGTCCCGATCCGTGAAAAAGGGATGAGCGCCTATGAGATCATGCTTTCCGAATCGCAGGAGAGGATGCTCATCGTCGCAGAGAAAGGACATGAACAGAAGATCATCGATATTTATCGCAAATGGGACGTCCAGGCGGTCGTCATCGGGCAGGTGACCAGCGACAACTACCTCAGGGTCAGGCACCTCGGCGAGGTCGTCGCTGAAATCCCGGCAATATCCCTTGTGCTTGGTGGAGGCGCTCCGGTCTATATCCGTGAAGCAGTCGAGAAAAAGCCCGACACACCGGAAGCCTTGCTCAATGCCGATTCTTCAATAAATTTCGAAGAGGTATGCCTCCAGCTTTTATCCCGCCCGAATATCGCCAGCAAGCAATGGGTCTACCGCCAGTACGATTCGATGGTCCAGACCAACACCGTCACTCCGACAGGACAGACTGACGCCGCGGTCATCAGGATCAAGGGCACGAAGAAAGGGCTTGCCATGAAAACCGACTGCAACGCCCGTTACGTCTATCTCAATCCGGCTGCAGGAGGCCGCATCGCGGTTGCCGAATGCGCCAGGAACATTGCCTGTACCGGTGCCAGACCGCTTGCCATAACAAACTGCCTGAACTTCGGCAACCCATACAAGCCGGAAGTCTACTACCAGTTCAAAACATCGGTCGAGGGAATGGGCGCGGCCTGCAGGATGTTCAATACCCCTGTTACCGGCGGCAATGTAAGCTTCTACAACGAATCGTCGATCGGCGGCCTGAGGACGGCGATCTACCCGACTCCGACCATCGGCATGATCGGCCTGCTCGACGACATCGATAACCTTGTCGGTTCGACATTCTGCAATAACGGCGACGCCATCATCATCCTCGGCGACCCGGAACTTGCCCTCGACGGCTCTGAATACCTCGTCATGCAGTACGGAACGCCCGGAAAAGACGCACCTGCCATCGACCTCGAACAGGAAAAGAACCTCCAGGAACTGCTCATTTCGCTTGCCGGGAAAAAGCTTGTGCATTCGGCACATGACGTTTCTGACGGAGGTCTTTTCGTGACCCTTGCCGAAAAAGCCATCATGGGGTCTGAAAACCCGCATCTCGGCTTCAGCGTCGATCTCGAGTCCACGGAAAACAGCCCCGCCGGTATCCAGGAGCTGTTCTTTTCGGAAGCACAGGGCCGGGTAGTGCTGAGCATCGCTCCGGAACAGGCGAAGGCAGTCATCGAGGAAGCTAACAGGCATGGTATTCCGATCAGGGTTATCGGCCAGGTTACCGAAGGAACTGCAACAATTGCCGTGAACGGCAGGAAGATGTTCAATCTTCCGGTTGGCAAGCTCGCAACGGCATATTACCACGCCCTGGAAAGCGCACTCCATCTGGACGAACTTTAACGATACCCCGCCCGGGGAAAAAAGGAGGAACCTTCATGCTGCCGGTTCTCACTGCCAGGGAAATGCAGCTTGCCGACAAGGCTGCCATCGAAAGCCTCCGCATCGGAGAAACAAGGCTGATGGAACTTGCCGGGCGTGAATGCGTCCGGGTCATCTGCGGCAAACTCGAGAGGCAGGAACTTGATGGCACGGCTTTCCTCGTCATCTGCGGAAAGGGAAACAACGGAGGTGACGGGTTCGTTATCGCCCGGCACCTCCTCAATCTCGGCGCCTCGGTTGACCTCGTCCTGCTCTACCCCGTAGAAACCCTCCTCGGCATCAACCTTGAAGGGTTCGGAATTCTTCAGGCTTACGAAGAAAGCCGGGAAAACCTCCGGATATTCAGAAGCCACGACGAAGCCCTGCCATTTGTGGTCGAAACCGACTATGACGTGCTGGTCGACGCCATGACCGGTACCGGGCTCAGGCTATCCGCCGCAAGCGAAAAGCTTTCCGCCCCGCTCTCACAGGGGATCGAACTGCTCAATACCCTCAATGAGCGTTCGGAGGCCATAACCCTGGCCGTCGACATTCCTTCCGGCCTCGACGCCACGACGGGGTTTTCCGCATTACCCTCGATCAGGGCCGACATTACCGTAACGATGGCGTTCCTGAAAACCGGATTCCTCCTGAACGACGGACCGGACCTGTGCGGAGAAACGGAGATAGCCGAAATTTCCATACCCCGTTTTCTCGTCGAACCGGCAGGGTGCGAACTGATCGACCGGGAGTTTGCCGCAGGGCATTTCCATCTGCGTGAACCGTCGAGCGCCAAGCACAGGAATGGCAAGGTGCTCATCATTGCCGGATCGCGCAGTGCGGGTTCATCCATGCTTGGCGCAGCGATCCTGTCGGCGAAGGCTGCGGTGAAAACCGGCGCAGGTTATGTCTGCGTATCGATCCCGACTGAACTTGCCGACGCCATGCATGCAACGGTACCGGAAGTGATCGTTATCGGCAGACAGACAACGGCGGTCATTGAAAAAATCCACTGGGCCGATGCTGTGGTTATCGGGTGCGGGCTTGGGCGCGACGAAGCTGCTGCCGGGCTCATCGGCGAACTGATCTCCTCCGGCGCTCTTGAGGAAAAAAAGCTCCTGCTCGATGCCGATGCCCTCTTCGCTCTTTCAGACACGGGAATGATGAAAAAACTCGAACAATGCCGCAACGTACTCCTTACTCCCCACCACGGCGAACTTGAAAAGCTGACCGGGATCGCGGCAGACGAAATCGCAGTGAACCCGGTTGAAACGGCAAGGAACTTTGCAAGGGCACACCGGCTCAATCTCCTGCTGAAAGGCAATCCGACGGTTGTAGCGGGAAGCACAGGGCCTGTGCTCCTCAATACGAGCGGCACCGAAGCGCTGGCGACGGCAGGTTCGGGGGATGTCCTGTCAGGGATGATTGCGGCAATTGCCGCCAAAGGGGCCGACATGTTCAATGCCGCCGGAGCTGGAGCCTGGTTTCACGGAAGGGCCGGAGACCTTGCGGACGACGTGGCAAGCCTGGTTTCCTCGGGAATGGTCCTGGACTCTATCCATGCGGCCATTCACGAAGTATTTGAAATGCACGGCTGAAAGAGGATTTTCAGCCCTCCTGACCGCCCCGCAGGAACTTCCTGATGTTCCTTGCCGCCTGCCGGATACGCTCCTCGTTTTCAATCATGGCGATACGGACATATTCATCCCCGTATGCACCGAACCCGATGCCCGGGCTGACGGCGACCTTGCCTTCGGTGAGCAGTTTCTTGCTGAACTCGAGGCTGCCGAGATGGAGGAACTGTTCCGGAATGCGCGCCCAGACGAACATGCTCGCGCGCGGCGAAACCATCGGCCACCCTGCATTCTCGAAGCTGCGGACCATGACGTCACGCCGCCGCCTGTAGGTTTCCGCGATCTGCGCGACGCAGCTCTGGTCATCGTTCAGGGCGATGGTCGAAGCGACCTGGATCGGCGTGAAGGTGCCGTAGTCAAGCCAGCTCTTGATTTTTTCGAGCGCACCGATCAGTTTGGCGTTCCCGACCATGAAACCGACACGCCAGCCAGCCATGTTGTAGGTCTTCGAGAGCGTGTAGCTTTCGACTGCGACATCCTTCGCTCCTGGTACCTGGAGGATGGAAGGCGTGACATAACCGTCGAAGGTGATCTCCGCGTAGGCAATGTCGCTGATAATGTAAAATCTTTCCTGACGTGCGATATCGACCAGTTTTTCGTAAAACGGGAGTTCGACGGTCGCGGTCGTGGGATTGTTGGGAAAATTCACCACGAGGTATTTCGGCTTGGGTGAAGATTCCCGAAGGGCTTTTTCGATATTCCGGAAAAAACCGGCTTCGTCAAGGGTGAAATCATCGTTCATCTCGAGTTTCAGTCGATGAACGTTGCCGCCTGCGAGAATGAACGCCTGGGAATGGATGGGATAACACGGGTCAGGCACCATGGCGAGGTCGCCCGGATTGGTGATGGCCTGCACCAGATGGACATACCCCTCCTTCGAACCCATCGTGGCGACCACTTCCCTGTCGAGGTCGAGGTCTACGTTGTACTTGCGCTTATACCAGTTTCCTACTGCTCCCCTGAGCTTGTAGATGCCTTTTGAAACGGAATAACCGTGTGTCCTCGGCTTGCTTATGCTTTCAACCAGCTTGTCCACGATATGCTGGGGAGTGGGGCCGTCCGGGTTGCCCATCGAAAAATCGATGACATCCTCCCCCGCCCGACGTTCAGCCATTTTCAGTTCGTTTACGGCGGCAAACACATATTTCGGCAATCGCTTGATCTTGTCGAACTCTATTTCATCGAACATAATCCGTGTACCATTGGTAATCGAGTTAACAGAATTAATATCCTGCTATCATAAGCAAAAAGTGCATTTATATCAATGAACAGGCTTTTTTTCCTTGCATGTTTTTCAGGAAACCGGCGCTTTCCTGACGACGCCACTGCGATACACCTTTTTGATCTGGCTTTCAGGATGAACTCTTTCACCTCGATCGATGTTTTCTTTATCAGTGCTCAGAAACCGGTCGATGTCAAGAAGCCTGATTTTTTAACCCTCCGCAGGGTTTTGCGCCTCAAAATATTAACAATTGCTAATAAAGAAAATACCCTGAAGAATTTGACATTATCGTATTTTTATTTAACATGATATGTTTTGCCGTTTCTCTCCCCGCATGTTGTAACCTATACCACACATAGTACACGTGTCTACAATCAATACGAAAGGAAAGGATTCCCTGAGGCACCAGCTCGAGGAGTCCACGGGTAATAATTATCAATGCTGCTACCAGTGCGGGAAATGCACTGCAGGCTGCCCTGCCGGCGCGTTCATGGACAACCCACCGGCAAGGATCATGCGACTTGTCCAGGCCGGTGCCATAGAAGAAGCGCTGAGAAGTGATGCGCTCTGGTATTGCGTCGGATGCCAGACCTGCACGTCTCGATGTCCCCAGAACATGGAGATTGCAGGCACCATGGATACGCTCAGATCAATGGCTGTCGAAAAAGGGATCGTTTCCGAAGACCGTTCAAAAAAACTGGTCATGGCGTTTCATAACGCTTTCCTCAACAACATCCGCAAACACGGGCGCCTTCATGAGCTTTCACTGGTGAACAGCTACAAGATCCGCACGAAAACCTTCACACAGGATGCCGCGTCCGGCGTCAGGATGATCATGCAGGGCAAGATCAATCCACTGCACAACATTGGCGGAAAAGGTTCGATCAAGGGAAAGGACCAGATTGAAAAAATATTCGAAGCTTCAGGGAAACATTCCCACCATCCAGTTCCTAAACGGCACCCCGTTAAAAAGGAATTCACTCCCCGTGCCCCTTTTTCCATCAAACCGGGCATGACCGTCGGGTACTACCCTGGGTGTTCCCTGAGCGGGACCGCCCTTGAATATGACGTTTCCGTCAGGAAAATGTGCTCCCTGCTCGGCATCGACCTTCAGGAGATAAAGGACTGGAACTGCTGCGGCGCAACATCCGCGCATGCGACGAACCATAAGCTCGCTCTTCTGCTCCCGGCAAGGAACCAGGCCCTTGCGGACGACCAGGGTTTCGATTACGTCCTGGCCCCATGCGCGGCATGCCAGAACAGACAGGTTACGACCCGCAAGTCGCTGAAGGAATCCCCGGAACTTCGGGCCGAGGTACGCGCCATCACAGGGATCGATCCTTCATGCAGGGCGGAATTCATCGGAGTGACCCAACTCCTCGAAGCCATGGACCCGGAGGAGATCAAAAAAAGAGTCATCAAACCGCTTGAAAAGCTCAACCTTGCCTGTTATTATGGCTGCCTGCTCGTCAGGCCGATGGATGCCATGGCTTATGACGACCAGGAAAACCCGATGAAAATGGAGGCTGTGGTTTCAGCCATCGGCGCCAAGCCTGTCGAGTGGGCGTTCAAGATAGAGTGCTGCGGTGCCGGACTGACCCTCGCCCAGCAGACCATGGTAGAAGACCTGACCCACAATATTGCGAAAAACGCGACGGCAAACGGAGCTGAGGCATTTGTCGTCGCCTGTCCCCTGTGCCATGCGAACCTCGATATGCGCCAGGAAAACATGATTAAACGGTATGGGGATGTTAAACCGATGCCGGTTTACTATATTTCAGAACTTGTCGCCATCGCATGCGGCGCCGATCCTGCTGAAGTTGCTGTTGGCAAGCATTTTGTTCCTGCACTCGACATGGTTCGAAACGGCTGTCTGAAGTCGGAATGACACCTGACTTCGTCATGTTCTGAACCATTTGTCCCAAGGGGGTATCAGGAGTTTATCCGGCCTTCTGCCAGATGAAGGCCGGGTAAGATGATGGATACCTCAAGGGTTCTGTGCATTTTCCGGACAAAAAAACAAACGGGTGCCGCTGCCCCGCTCTGAGCTGTGATGCCGCCCATTGTTACGGCTACATATTAAATATTGGTACTATGGCGAAAATTGGAGTTTTCATATGCCACTGCGGTGAGAACATCGGCGGCAGGGTCGACTGTTCGAAGATTGTCGAAGCCCTCGGAGAACATCCGGGCGTTTCCGTCTCGGTGGAATACAAATATTTCTGTTCCGATCCGGGCCAGGAATCCGTGAAGAAAGCAATCCGCGAAAACCATCTCACCGGGATCGTGGTGGCAGCTTGCTCCCCGAGGATGCATGAAGCGACGTTCCGGAAAGCCTGCGCGGAAGCGGGCCTCAACCCTTACCTTTGTGAAATAGCGAACATTAGGGAACAGTGTTCCTGGGTGCACAGCGACAAGGATATGGCGACGGAAAAAGCCATCGACATCACCCGTTCGATGGTTGAAAAGGTCAAGCTCAACAACAACCTCCATCCGATCGAAGTGCCTGTCACGAGGCGGGCCATGGTCATCGGCGGAGGGATCGCAGGCATTCAGGCTGCGCTCGATATCGCCAACGCAGGCCAGGAAGTCGTGCTTGTCGAAAAAGAGCCTTCGCTTGGAGGGCATATGGCGCAGCTTTCCGAAACCTTCCCGACCCTCGACTGTTCGCAGTGCATCATGACCCCCAGGATGGTGGAGGCTGCACAGCATCCCAACATCACCCTCCTGACCTATTCGGAAGTTGAGAAAGTCGAAGGTTATATCGGCAATTTCACGGTGCGCGTGAAGAAAAAATCGCGCTTCGTGGACATGCAGACATGCACGGGCTGCGGAGACTGCTATACGAAATGTCCAGTCAAGAAGATTCCAAGTGAATTCGATTGCGGGCTCGGCAGAAGGACCGCCATATTCACGCCTTTCGCCCAGTCGGTACCGAACAACCCGATTATCGACAAGGACCACTGCATCTATTTTAAAAACGGCAAGTGCCAGCTTTGCGTCAAAGCCTGCAAATTCGACGCGATAAATTTCACCTTCCAGGACGAGTACCTCGACCTTGAAATCGGTGCCATTGTAGTCGCGACGGGCTTCCAGGTGCAGGATACCGCCATGTACGGCGAGTACGGGTATGGGAAATACCCCGACGTCATCACCGGCCTGCAGTTCGAGCGGCTTGCATCGGCCAGCGGCCCGACAGCCGGGAAGATCCTGCGTCCTTCCGACCAGAAGGAGCCGCAGCATATCGTGTTCATCCAGTGCGCCGGATCGCGAGACCCGTCAAAGGGAGTCAGGTACTGCTCGAAAATCTGCTGCATGTATACCGCCAAACATGCCATGCTCTATACACACAAGGTGCATGGCGGCAAGACGAGCATTTTCTATATGGATATCCGTGCCGGCGGAAAAGGGTATGACGAATTCACCCGCAGGGCAATCGAGGAAGACGAGGCATCGTACCTTCGCGGAAGGGTCAGCAAAGTGTGGCAGGAAAACGGAAAGCTCATGGTGCGCGGCGTGGATACCCTTCTCGGCCGCCCTGTCGAAGTCGAAGCGGACATGGTCGTGCTCGCGACCGCGATGGTGCCACAGCCCGGCGCCAAAGAGTTTGCGAAAACCATCGGCATCGGTTATGACGAATATGGTTTCTATAACGAGGCCCACCTGAAGCTCCGCCCGGTGGAATCTTCAACTGCAGGCATATTCCTCGCCGGGGCCTGCCAGTCGCCGAAAGATATCCCCGATTCGGTCGCCCAGGCCTCTGCCTCTGCCAGCAAGGTCCTTGCGCTGTTCAGCAAGGACAGGCTCGAACGCGAACCGGTTATCGCCAGCTGCAACGAAGCTACCTGCGCCGGTTGCTGGGGATGTGTACTTGCATGCCCGTACAACGCCATCGAGAAGAAAGATATCCTCGATCGATCCGGAAAAGTCATCAAACAGGTCGCATCGGTCAATCCTGGGCTCTGCCAGGGTTGCGGCACCTGTGTGACGTTCTGCCGCTCGAACAGCATCGATCTGGCCGGCTTTACGGAAAAACAGATTTTCGCCGAAGTGATGGGGCTCTGACAAGGCGCCCGCATTCCGGTCAACCATAGAATTTTGCCACAAAACAAACTGATGAGCGAAAAATTCGAACCCAAAATAGTTGCTTTTGTCTGTACTTACTGCACGTATGCAGGAGCCGATCTTGCCGGAACCAGCCGCCTGAAATATGCTCCCAACGTCCGGATGGTCCGGCTTCCCTGCACCGGCAGGATCAGCCCGATGTTCATCCTGAAAGCGCTGCAGAAAGGTGCTGACGGTATCCTCATCAGCGGCTGCCATCCCGGCGACTGCCATTTCACCCACGGCAACTACCATGCCCGGCGCAGGTGGATGGTGTTCCGCTCACTTCTTGATTTCATCGGCATTCCGACCGACCGGGTGAAATATTCCTGGATCAGTGCAGCTGAAGGCGTGAAATTTGCCGAGCTCATCAATACCATCACCGAAGAAATACGCGCACTCGGACCGTTCACCCAGTACCATGGGCTCATCGAAGAAACGCAATCCCAGGCATCACTTTAACTCTCCATTTTCCATGAGTATAGAGGTACAATACAGAGACAGGGCAAAAGAACTCCTTGCGAAAGGCGAAGTCAAGCTCGTTATCGGTTACGGTGGAGGAAGCACTCCGAACCGCCGCAGGCCGGTTTTTGCGAGCTCTCCCGAAGAGGTTGACCGGCTCGTGCTCGATAGCCTCTGTATCGCGAATCTTTCGGGCTACCTCGTTACCGAAGGGCTGCTGAGCGACGAAAAAAAGGTTGCGGTTTTCCTGAGGCCCGAAGGGATCCGCTCCATAAACATCCTCGCTGCGGAAAACCAGCTCAATGCCGACCAGGTGGTCATTCTCGGTTTCGAAACGGCAGGCAGCGATATCAGGCCACTCGAGGGCGGAAATGTGCTCGATTTTTCCGAATTCATCGTTACTCTGAGCGAAAACCGGGTTGTTTCCGATTCCGATCCCGTCATCGATAAGCTGGAAAACATGAGCGCACAGGAACGCTTTTCTTTCTGGCAGGACGAATTCTCGAAATGCATAAAATGTTACGCGTGCCGCCAGGCCTGCCCTATGTGCTACTGTCGCAGGTGCATCGTTGATTGCAACCAGCCGCAGTGGATCAACACCTCAGCCCACACTCTCGGCAATTTCGAATGGAATATCATCAGGGCCTTCCACCTCGCAGGCAGATGCGTCGAATGCGGCAACTGCGACAGGGCATGCCCGGTGAACATCCCGCTTCGTCTCGTCAATCGCAGAATGGCTGTTGAAGCGCTGAACTCGTTCGACCATTTTGCGGGCCTGAGCGTGACACAGGAACCGGTGCTTGCCAGTTTCAAAAAAGACGATACCGAGACTTTCATTCTTTAAGTAACCTACTCGTATGCCAAAAATACTTTTCGCCGATAAACTCGACAATTGTATCGAACGATGGAAGTCATCAGGAAACACGGTGATCGGCCCGGCAGGAAAAACGAATATCGCCGCTTTCCGGCCGATTGACAAGGCTTCCGAGCTGGAACTGGTTGCCGTGCTGCCCGACCGGTCGATAAAGGAGCTCTTTTTTCCCCAGACCGAACCGATGCTCAAGTATGCCATCCGGAAAAAAGCCATCGACACATCCGAATACATGCCGCCTTCCGGGAAAAGGATTATTTTCGGCGCACGTCCCTGTGATACTTCCGGCGTCGCGATCGACGATCCCCTGTTCGGCTGGGATTACAAAGATGAATACTGGTTCCAGAGGCGCAACGATTCCGTCATAGTTTCCATCGCCTGCGTGAAAGCCGATGATTTCTGCATGTGCACCTCCCTCGGGCTCGCTCCCGACAGCACGAAGGGATCGGATGTCATGCTGCGGCCTGTTGCATCCGGCAAAGGATGGCTTGTCGAGGAGTTGACCGATCGCGGCAGGGAGGCATTCTCGCTGATCTCGGACCTTCTGCAGGAGGGTGCCGAAAGTCCGCTTCCGACCGCCGAGGTGCCTGAAAAGTTCAATCTCGAAGTCTGCGTGGAATGGCTTAAAAACCCTGAAAACTTCGAAAGCAGGTTCTGGAAGGAAATTTCGGTCCGGTGCATCGGATGCGGTTCGTGCACCTACCTCTGTCCTACCTGCCACTGCTTCGACATCCAGGACGAAGGCGACACCTACAACGGTATCCGCAGGAAAAACTGGGACAGCTGCTCTTTCGCGCTCTTCACCATGCATACGTCGGGTCACAATCCCCGTGCAACCCAGTCCGCCCGCTGGCGCCAGCGCATCATGCACAAATTCAACTACTTCCCCGGAAAATTCGGGCTGAACAAATGTTCCGGCTGCGGCAGGTGCACACGCCAGTGCCCGGTCGATATGGGAATTACCGAAACCTTACAAGAGATTTCAAAATTACTTCCGTGAAAGAACACATCCATCACGCGCATCATAACATCTACAGGCCTGCCGTCATGAAAATCGTGGCCCGCCACGACGAGGCACCCGGCGTCAAAACCATGAGGCTCGAGTTCCAGAACCCTGACGATCACGACCTGTTCAGGGAAAATTACCGTACCGGCATGTTCGGGCTCTACGGCATCTACGGAGAGGGAGAGAGCACCTTCTGCGTTGCAAGCCCTGAAACCCGGAAGGATTATATCGAATGCACCTTCCGTCATTCAGGCCGGGTCACATCGGCGCTTGCCAATACGGATATCGGCGATCTCATCACCTTCCGCGGACCTTACGGCAACCGTTTCCCCATCGAGGAATTCGAAGGCAAAAACCTGCTCTTCATCGCCGGAGGCATCGCCCTTCCGCCAACCCGCAGCGTCATCTGGTCCTGCCTCGACCAGCGTGAAAAGTTCGGAAAGGTCACCATCGTTTACGGAGCCAGAACCGTAGCCGACCTTGTCTACAAACATGAACTCGAGGAGTGGGAAAAACGCGACGACGTCGATCTCGTGCTTACCGTGGACCCCGGCGGGGAAACGCCCGACTGGAAACACAAGGTGGGGTTCGTGCCGACCGTCCTCGAACAGGCGGCACCGTCACCAGAGAACTGCATTGCGGTCCTCTGCGGGCCGCCGATCATGATCAAGTTCACGCTGGCTGCGCTGAAAAAGCTCGGATTCGAAGAGCGCAATGTCTATACCACCCTGGAGAACCGGATGAAATGCGGGGTCGGCAAATGCGGGCGCTGCAATGTAGGGTCGGTTTACGTCTGCAAGGAAGGGCCGGTCTTCACGGCTGAAGAGGTTTCCCGGATGCCGGCTGCCGACCTTTGAGCTCACTGCATCGGGAAAGCGGATCCCGCATCAGCTCAACCGTGCCCTGAAAAATTCCGCCGGCTGATGGAAATCGGCCGGCTCCTTTGTTTCGGGCCATGCGGGGAACAGCCCGTACGAGTTCCTGCCCGTCGATGCGCAGCACTGGATGGCGATGCAGTCTCCGTCTATAAACGGTTCGATGAGCCTGTAGGAATATTCCATGCCAAAGCGTCCCTCGTCATTGAACCTGAGAACATCCTGTTCCCATGGTTCCGCCAGGAGCGTAACGAACCCCTCTTCCCGCTCGCGAGGGGCCCTGAAGCGCAGGGCCACCCAATGGCCTTCCGGTGTCATCTCAAATTCGAGATAGCCACCCTGCCCGTCGCTCCGGGCAAGAAACAGTTCTGAAACGCTGTAACGCCACAATCCATCGACAAAATCCATCTCTTCTGAAGAAAATGGCGGCAGGACCGTAAAGGCCTCGTCATCTCCGGGGAGGGTCGTCCAGCGAAGAAAAGGCTTTTCGGGCTCCAGGGCGGCATCCTCAAGGGGCAGAAGCTGTTCGACGCTGACGAAAACTCCCGGAGGATATTCCGCATCCCTGCCGAAATAGCCTGAGAGAGGGCCTTCGGCAAGTTTGCGCGGATATTCGGCAGATGGTACTGGTATATCTTTTTCAGGCATCCACCAGAGCCCGGCCCAGCCGAATGATTCGTCATGTTGATCTGCGTCAAAGGGAACGCCGCATTTTTCCAGCAAACTCCGGTCGAACCTTCCGATGCACTGAACCTCAAGATCGAGCGGCACTCCAGCGTTTTCAAGCGCGGCGCTCCTCATCCTGCCTGCGAGTTCGAGCACGTCCCTGGATGTGGCCCTTCCCCTGTTGAAAATGAAATTGGCATGATGGTCGCTGACGCTCGCCCCGCCTTCCCGCTGCCCCCTGAAACCGAGCTCATCGAAAATCTTTCCGCTTGAACGTCCGGCGGCATAGTTGTTCTTGAAAGTCGAACCGCAGCTCGGAAAATCGAAATGATGCTTCGCTTCACGTTCCCCCTCATACTGCAGCATCAGCTCTTTTATCTCATCAGGCGGGCGTTTTTCGGGAAACCGAAGGAGTACGCCTGCTACGATTTCAGGCGACTCCATGAGCGCCGTCTGTTTGTAGCCCTGGAACACCTCTTCCGGCGTATGCCAGATCAGGCGGCCATCGGCATGCAGCGCGGAAATCCCGGTCGTGACCGATGATATCTCCCCTCCGAAACACCTGGCGTTCATCCTGACGGTCGAACCGACCTGACCGGGAAGCCTGTAGAGCCACTCCCCGCCTGTTCTTCCCCTTTGGAGGAGTTCTTCGGCGATCCGGGTATTCACGGTCCCGGCTTCACAGAAAAGATCGGTCCCGGACATCCAGAACATCCTTGCCATGCGCTCGAATGAGATGACGATCCCGGGGAACGGCTCGTCGGAAAACAGGATATTGCTCCCCGAGCCCATGAGCGCCAGCGGAAACCTCTTTTTCCGGTTCCACAGGAGCAGGGCGGAAAGTTCGGAAAGGCTGCGGGGATATGCAACGGCCATGGACCTGCCGCCAATGGCGTAGTATGCCTTTTCGGAAAGCGGGACATCCTGGTCGATATGGCATGGAAATTTGCGATCCTGCATGGGAGGAGAGAAAAATAATTCGGCAGACGAAGAAAGACCGGAAACAGCCAGGCGAAGCTTCGTGCATCAGGGACTGTTATCCTTTCTTATTTCGCCTGGCGCTAAAAAGAAAGCAAAATAAAAAAAACGTCTTTCAAATAATTTGCATATTTTTCGCACTGTAAAGTTTCATAGTAGAATTTTTATCTCGCAAACTTCTATCGATCAAAGAGATGCCAGAAAATAACGACAGGAGGGTAAACTATGCCCTTGTTAAAATCATTACCGAAAATATTGAAATAGAACCGACCGGTTTCGAGGAAAATAAACCGGTTAAAATCAACGTGGGGCTCAATTTCGGTCTCGACAGCAAACAGCACCTGCTGAAAGTCATGTTTATGAACGCTTTCGCTCATGATGAGGTGCCGTTCATCAAAATCGAAGCCTCATGTATTTTCGCGATCGATCCCGAATCCTGGGAATTTTTCCAGAACAGTGACAGCGGCACTTTCACCCTCCCGCAAGTTTTCGCAGGTCACCTCGCATCCCTGACAGCCAGCACCACAAGGGGCATTCTCCATGAAAGGACCGACAATACCCCGATGAACCGCTTTTTCATACCGGCAAACAATATCGAGGAAATGATCAAGGAAAATGTGGTCCTTCCACTCGAACCGCCCCAGAACTGAAAACAGTCCCTGAAACTATCGCACAATCGAAACAAAGCCGGGCTTTCTTGGCCCGGCTTCAGGCCAGGTTTGTGCACTGTAACCGAAAACAGCCGCCGCATAAGGTGCAAAACCTTCCCGCAACGGAACGCCAAGCTCGCTGAATGTTCCCGCACCTCCACCCTTCTCGTAAAGCCACATCACCGAATGGACCCAGCATGATCCGATCCCGAGCGATGTGGCCGCGATCATCATGTTCTCCATGGCGAGCACCGAATCCTGCACAGGGGCTATCGCTCCCTTGTCCGCAGAAACGATGACAAGGGTCGGAGCCTCGTAGAACACATTGAACCGGTCATCAGATGCCATCTCCTCCAGAGCGGGAATACCGGAGAGAGCAAACATCTCCCGGCTGCGCACCTGGAGCCTGTCAAGCAGTTCCGGATTCTGGAGAACAATAAAATGCCAGGGCTGCTGCCCCATGGCCGTTGGGGCATAAGAGCCTGCGGTCAGGATCACCTGAAGTTCGTTTTCTGAAATCTGACTCTGTAGATATGAGCGGATACTGCGCCGCTTGAGGATGAACTGTATTGTTTCGTTCATGACCCTTCATTATTGCATTATTACCTCAAATACATCCTTGTTTAACGAACATGAATCGCCATGTCTCTCTCAGAGATAATAGCCCTTCTAAGGAAAACAAGAAATTTTACAAACAAACAATCAAACAAGTAAAAATATTTCATACTTTCAAAAGAGTCGGGTTCACCCCAATGATATCCTTCAGATATCCATGAATCCTGGCACTCCTACCCCCAAAAAAATAAGACTGTCATGGCACCTATAACCAGTACGCCGTCGCCACAGCCGGTAATCATCCCCACGCCGATTTTATCTGTCGTGACCGGAACAGGGTTCGATCAGCTTGTGGAAGCCGTCAGAACAGATCCCGGATTGACCGGCAACATCGCCCCCCAGAACATCGAAACCGCCGCTGCTGCTGCGGAAAAGATGAACCAAATCCTTCTCGAAGCGATCAATGCCACGAATTCCGGAACCGATGGGATGTTCACTGTAGAAGAAGTCGTTGCCATCAATACCTATATCAGGGCAAATTATCTCGAGGAATGGACGACCCTTCACGGCGATGACGAGTGCCACCTCGAAACCGGGTACCATCTTGTGCAAAACGACGGCGCGGAAATACAATACCGCGGTGACAACCTCATCGATACCGTAGCTGACGGCATCTATCATCTGGGCTTTGAGATACAGGACGGATACATCCTCAACGAAGACGGCAACCAGAATGCATCATTGCAGGACCTTGCCGACTGGCTGACCCAGTTCTATACCGATCATTCCACGACAGGCACCGGCCTTGACAGGATCACGAACCTGATCATGGCGGATGAGGGACTCGGCCAGAACATTCCCGATTCGGAAATAGCCACCGCCGCCGATATGGCCAACCGGATGAACGAGATCATCATCGAAGCCATAAAGAATACCGGTGTCGCAACGGACGGCACAATAACCGAAGATGACATAAAAAAAATCAACACCTATATCCGGACCTGGCACCAGGAAGAATGGACGGCACTCCACGGCGACGACGAGTCCAATGGAGAAACAGGCTATCACCTGGTGCAGAATGACGGTGCATGGACATACATGTTCGGCAGGAACTTCGTCGACACCGTTGCCGACGGCATCTACCATCTCGGTTTTGAGATCAAAAACTATAACGGCAAAGAGTACATCGTCAACGAAGACGGCACGAAAAACGCCAGCCTTTCAAAGCTGGCAAGCTGGGTCCAGTATTTTTATGTAGACCAGTCGACAACCGGGACCGGGCTCGACCAGCTGACCGATGCGGTAAAAAGCGATCAGGGGCTGGCAACCTGGACCGCTGCCGCCGATATCAATGCGGGTGCAGACGCTGCAAACGAACTGAACAGGATCCTTATCGAGGCGATCACCCAAACTCACGTTGCCGATGACGGCATAATCTCTCCGGAAGATATCAAAACCATCAACGACTATATCAGGGACCCCGTACATACCTATTCATACCAGGGAAAAACGGTATCGCTACTCGAAGCATGGACGGCCCTCCATGGCGACGATGAAGACGGCTCTGAAACAGGATATCACCTGGTGCAGAACGATGGTTCCTCCATTGACTTCCGCGGAGAAAACCTCATCAATACCGTCGCAGACGGCATTTACCATGTCGGGTTCGAAATCGTCTACAACGAAGATGACGGCAACTATTATGTGCTCAACGAAGACGGCAACCAGAACGCGGATATAGCAGACCTTGCCAGCTGGCTCAACCATTTTTACATTGAAAAGGAAATCATTTACGGCACGAACAGTTCGGACTGGATACCCGGACTGAACTGTGCGGAACTGATTTATGCCGGTAACGGCGACGACGGGGTCTGTGCCGCAGGAGGCGATGATACCGTGGACGGCGGACAAGGCGACGACTGGTTGGCCGGCGGTGACGGTAACGACGTTATCATCGATATGTCCGGCGATAACGGACTGGATGGCGGTAAAGGCAACGATTCCTTGTTTTCCGGTGACGGCAATGACTGCCTTTGTGGTGACGACGGGAATGATACCCTCGACGGGGGCAGCGGCAGCAACTATCTTTCCGGTGGGTCAGGAAATGATCTCCTTATCGATAATGCTCCGGATGCAGTGCTTTCCGCTCTTGACAACTCCGATTCGCAGAGCGGCTGTGAAACGGACGATTGCCTCTCCGGTGACGAAGGCGATGATACGATCATGGGAGGGTTCGGTGACGACTGGCTTTCCGGCGGCCTGGGTAACGATATCCTCATAGATACTGCCGGTGACAATGGCCTGTCCGGAGGGGAAGGAAACGACTCTCTCACGGCTGGTGACGGTAATGACTGGCTAAGCGGCGACGAGGGAGATGATACGCTCAATGGCGGAAATGGCGACGACAATCTCAACGGAGGTGATGGAAACGATATTCTCAACGATACTTCCGGCAACAACGGACTTTCAGGCGGAAATGGGAACGATTCCCTGACGGCAGGTGACGGGAACGACTGGTTGAGCGGCGACGAGGGAGATGATACGCTTAATGGCGGGAAAGGAGATGACCAACTGTATGGAAAATCCGGCAATGATATCCTCATAGACACGGCCGGCAACAACAATATCTCTGGTGGTGAAGGGAACGACACCCTGACAGCCGGAACTGGAAACGACTTCCTTTACGGTGAGAGCGGGGATGATTCCCTGAACGGAGGAGACGGCAGCGATTATCTTGGAGGAGGTTCCGGAAACGACACTATCACGGACAGTACCGGTGACAACAAATTCTCGGGTGGTGACGGAAATGACTTTATCACCGCAGGAGCCGGAAACGACATAATCTCCGGCGATGGTGGTGACGATACGATCAATGGCGGAGCTGGTAACGATTATCTCGGTGGCGGAGGCGGCAACGATCTCCTGAACGACACCATCGGGGGCAACAAATTTTCCGGCGGCGACGGCAATGACTCCATCACTGCCGGGTCCGGAAACGACACCATCTCCGGTGACGGCGGTGACGATGTCATCAGAGCGGGTGACGGGATCAACATCGTCTATGGTGGTAAAGGCATCGACCTCATCGAAGCCGGAACAGGAAACGATACCCTTTACGGCGATGACGGCGACGATACGATCAATGGCGGAGCTGGTAACGATTATCTCGGAGGAGGTGGAGGCAACGATCTCCTGAACGACACCATCGGGGACAATAAATTCTCGGGCGGCGAAGGCAATGACTCCATCACTGCAGGAGCCGGAAACGACACGATCTCCGGCGATGGTGGTGACGATACGATCTATGGCGGAGCTGGTAACGATTATCTTGGTGGCGGAGCTGATAACGACCTCCTGAACGACACCATCGGGGACAACAAATTCTCGGGTGGTGACGGTAATGACTCCATCACTGCCGGGTCCGGAAACGACACTATTTCCGGCGATGGTGGTGACGATACGATCAATGGCGGAGCTGGCAACGATTATCTCGGAGGAGGAGGAGGCAACGATCTCCTGAACGACACCATTGGGGGGAACAAATTTTCCGGCGGCGACGGCAACGATTCCATCACTGCCGGGACGGGAAACGATACCATCTACGGCGACGGCGGCGATGATATTATCCGTGCAGGTGACGGGATCAACATCGTCTACGGCGGAACGGGCTCCGACCTCATCGAAACCGGAACAGGAAACGATACCCTTTACGGAGATGACGGTAACGATACGATCAATGGCGGAGCTGGCAATGATTATCTCGGAGGCGGAGGAGGCAACGACCTCCTGAACGACACCATCGGGGGCAACAAGTTTTCCGGTGGAGACGGCAATGACTCCATCACTGCAGGAGCCGGAAACGACACGATCTCCGGTGATGGCGGTGACGATTACCTGTATGGCGCTGACGGAATCGATTCGCTCATCGGCGGGAGCGGCAACGACTACCTGGATGCAGGAAATGGAGATGATACCCTTAACGGCCAGTCCGGGAACGATTCCCTTTTCGGTGGAGCTGGTAATGATTCCCTCAATGGTGGAACCGAACATGATTACCTCTCCGGCGGTGAAGGCAACGACCAGCTTCTGGGCAGCGACGGCAACGACTCGCTCTATGGAGGCGACGGAAACGATACCCTGAAAGGGGAAAATGGAAACGATTCCATTTACGGCGATTACGGCAACGACAGCATTCTTGGGGGTTACGGCAGCGACCTGCTGATCGGCGGATCAGGCAACGACAACCTCAATGGAAACGACGATAACGATATCCTCGCCGACAGTTACGGTTCGGATTATTTCACCGGAGGTAACGGTAACGATATTCTTGTTTCCATAAGGGATAATGCAAACGATACGATGAGCGGAGGGGCGGGAGCGGATATGTTCGTTTTCGCGCCCATCGGGACAGAAGGGATCGGTAGCGACAGGATCATGGATTTTTCACTGTCGCAGTCTGACCGCATCCTCATTGCCGGGGAAAATGTCGCTCAAAGCGTCAAGTACAGCATATCTTACCTGGACACGGACAATAACGGCAAGAAAGATGCAACGCTCATATCGCTCTCTTCGGGCTCGGCATCGCTCGGCAGCATCACGGTCTATAAAAACCTCCTCACAACGGATAAAATCGAATATTACGAACTGTCTGCAGCTGATACGCAGATACCGGACGATATTATCATCTGATCCCGACGGATGCAATACCGTTTGACGATCGAACAGAACTGTATTGCATCCGCAAACTAACTTTCTCTGACGAATTTGTTGCTGATTGTCCGGAGCTTGACAACATCGGCAATGAGGAAGCACGAAATGCACAGGGCGGCCACGAGGGGCAGTTCTCCCCATCCCGGCGGAGCGAAACGGAAAAGCTGCTGAAAAAACGGCAGGAAGGTCACGACCAAAAGGAAAAAAATCGTGCCGCCGCATACCCACCACAACGCCCGATTGGGTGTCGTGAAGACTGCCGCAATACTTTTCGTCCAGGATCGGTTGGCAAAAATCAGGCCCAGATTCCCCGACACGATCCCCAGGAAGCAGACCGTCCGTGCTTTGTATTCGCCGTACCCGTTTGACTGCATGAAAGCATATACAAGGAAAAGAAGGAGAAAAATGCTTAACCCCTGCACGATCGAACGGGAAAATACCTGGCGGCTGAACAGCGGCTCGTCGATTTTCCTGGGTCGCCGATTCATGATCTCCCTTTCTTCGGGCTCCATTTCAAATACAATCGTACAGGACGGATCGATGATCAGTTCCAGAAAGAGAATGTGTGCGGGCAGCAGGGCAAGAGGCCAATGCAGGAAAACCGGAAGCAGCGACATTCCCGCGATGGGAAGATGGACCGACACGATGAACGCCATCGCTTTTTTCAGGTTTTCGTAAATCCGCCGCCCCATCCTGACGGCCCTCACGATAGAATCGAAATGGTCGTCGAGAAGCACAAGCGCAGCAGCTTCCCTTGCGACATCGGTACCACGCCCTCCCATTGCGATACCGATATCGGCGGCTTTCAGCGCAGGAGCGTCATTGACCCCGTCGCCCGTCATGGCCACGATTTCCCCCTGTTTTTTCAAGGCCTGGACAATCCTGAGTTTCTGTGCCGGGGCAACTCGGGCAAAAATCCTTATGTCGGCAATTCGCTTCTCGAGTTCGCTGTCCTCCATAAGGTCCAGCTCATTGCCGGTCATGATGTTCTCCGCTCCATCGAGACCGATTTCCCTGCCGATATACCCTGCTGTCTGGGGATAATCCCCGGTAATCATCACAACCCTGATACCGGCCGTATAGCACTCGGCAAGCGCATCGCGCACTCCTTCCCTGACAGGGTCGGCAAGGCCGAGCAGTCCGAGAAATTCGAAACGGTAGTCGTGGACCTCTTCCGGAAGAGCTTCTTCGGTGAAAACAGCCCTCGCCACACCGATCACCCTGCACCCGCTCTCTGCAAGCAGCGATATCTCTTTCTCAAGCAGGGAATATCGCACGGCATCGAAATGGCAGAGCGACGCGATGGCTTCGGGGGCGCCCTTCGAGGCGATCACAAAGCCGGTGCCAGAGAGCGACCGCCAGACATGAGAGATGGCAAGGATTTTCTCGGATAGAGGATATTCCCGGACAAGCTGCCAGTCCCGGTGAAGATGCTCTGTGTTGCCAAGAGCCCTCTCGCCGAGCTCTTTCATGGCTTTTTCCATCGGATCGAACGGGTCGGGCGGACTGGCAAGGATGCCATACTCGACAACTTCATGGAATGCTTCCGGCAAGCTCCGTCGGGCTTCATCGACCGGATGAAAATTTCCGCCCGAAACGATACCGGTAACGGTCATCCTGTTCTCGGTCAGCGTTCCGGTTTTGTCGACGCAAAGCACTGTTGCCGCTCCAAGCATTTCGATGGCGGGAATGCGGCGGGCAAGTACCTGATAGCTTGACAGGCGCCATGCGCCAAGGGCGAGAAATACCGTGAGCACTATCGGGAACTCTTCCGGCAGGGTCGCCATCGCAAGCGTGAGGCCTGCCAGGAATCCATTGACCCAGTCATTGCGTGTAAAGCCGAAAACGACAGCCGTCAGGGTGCAGAGGACAAGGCTGAGAATACTGAAATTCCTGACAATGACATTGGTTTCCTGCTGAAGCGTTGTATCACCAGGGACAAGCTTTTCGAGTGCCCTGCCAATCGAGCCCAGTTCAGTGCGGGGTCCGGTCCTGACGGCCCGGGCAACCCCCCTTCCCTTGACGACGAGCGTACCGGAGAAAACCATCGGAAGGTCATCTCCTCCGGGATGTCCTGAAAAATCATGATCGGTGGAAATTTTTTTCCTGACGGGAAGAGATTCGCCGGTAAGAAGCGATTCATCTACGGAAATATGCTCCCCCGAAAGCAGTATCGCATCTGCAGGGACACGGTCGCCCTCGGAAATCAGGACAATGTCGCCCCTGACGACTTCCCGGCCTGCAATCCGCTGCTGGCGGCCGTCACGGATAACGAGGGCCCTTGGGCTCGAAAGGTCCCTCAGGGCTTCGAGGGCTTTCTGTGTTTTTTCTTCCTGGAAAAGGGTGATGACAATGACCACAATGACAAAACCCAGAAGCATCAGGGCATCTTCAATGCTTCCGATAACAATGTAAAGCATGCCGCAGGCCAGTAGCATCAGAAACATCGGCTCGAGAAGGACATCTGCAAGAACCTTCTGAAAAGATTTTCCGGCAGAAGCCGGAAGTTCATTGTACCCTTCAGCCTGCAGGCGCTCTTTGGCCTCATGTGAGCTGAGGCCATCCAGATGTTGCCCATTATGGAGCATCGCATCAACGTTCTTTACTTCAGGCCCGGAGAGATTTCTCTTCTTGTGCCTGGCAATTTTTCCGAAACAACCGGAAATTCATTTTTCACCTTCTCCGACAGGCTCCTTCGAAGTCGAAAGGAATCCCCTGCCCTGCGCGAAGTAGATATAGACCGGTTTTTCATTGCGAAGAACATCGAGCACGCTCTGGAACATGGACGAAGGAAGGTGCATCAGGATTATGTTCCCGAGCTGGCTGTCGTTTTCAAATACCATTCCGGGGTCATTGAACCTCACATACGCCACAGGGCTTCCATCAGGGCCATAGAGTGCTATCTGGGCACGGTTTGTCTGATAACCCTCGGGGCTTCCGTAAAAAAGGACATGATATTCTTTGATTTCGGTCGTCATAGGGTCCTCCTTCTGTTTGATGAACAAAACGCCTTATACTTTCTGTAACAAAAAGAAAGGACAATTCAGTCATCATGAGAGAGAGCATTTTTCCCTGAAATCGCTTCTTTCGTATTATCAGGGTTGTTCCGGGGAGTGGACCTCGAGCCAGAGGGAAGCTTCGCTGTTGCCGAATTTTTTTGCCTTCCGCATGTCTTCGAATGCTTTTGCCCGATCGTTCATCGCATATTCCGCCTGAGCACGTGCAAAATAGGCCTTGTCGTAGTCATATCTAATCCTGATCGCTTTCGAATAGTCTTCAAGAGCCTTGTCATAGAGCTTCATTGCGGCATAACATCTGCCCCGGTGAAAGCGGGCACGCTCGCAGGAATGATCGATATCGATGGCCCTGGTAAAATCCCCGATTGCGGATTCGTATTCGCCGAGCTCATAGAGGGTTTTTCCTCGGGCATACCAGGCCTCGAAGGACTTCCCGTCCTTCGCCGTAGCGATATCGAGCTCGGCAAGCGACTCCCTGAACATTCCCTTCTCGTAGTAACTTTCACCAAGCGTGATATGCTCCTGAACGGATGCGTTGCAGACAGCAGTGAGGAAAAACAGCGCAAATGCCGTTAAAAGCAGAATTGATCTCATATTATTGTCAGTGGATTTGTTTACCGATCAAGTTATGAAAACCCGGCGCCGTTTCACCCTGAAAAACATAACTTCATGGTTGATGAAATCCTCGTCTCAGTATTCCAGCACCTCCCTGAGTATCGTGTGCCCAATGCAGCATTTCCCTTTATAGTCCTTGTCCCGCGCTTAAAGATTCTGACTGGATTCGATCTTTTATTCTTCGATCGCACCAGGAAAGTGATGGTTTGTTGCGCGGTATTAACGCCGGTCGTTGCGCTGCTGATCCCTCGCGTGCAGGCGGGCGCGTGTCATTCGCTCGCGCAGGCCCCCATCCCTGAGGAAATCCTGCTCCAGTCTGGCGATCTGCCGATCCAGCAGATAGTTGGTCTGGTGGATCAGGCAGATGGCGATATTGGCTACACAACCTCGGCAGGGCGGGTTTCGACAAACTCCCTGTAGGTCTCATAGGAGGTATGGGACTCCTGGCTGAGCTTTCTCACATACCGGGCTTCCCTCGATTCCTTATCCCAGATAGCCAGATCGCGCACCCGCAAATAGTCACGGTAATCTTCGAGCAGCTCTTCGAGGCTGGCTCGTGCCACATTGGTGAGTTTGATTTCCATCTCCTTCGAAGTACCTGCGGCTTTGCTCCCCTCCACGATATTCTGCTTGCCGGAACGCGCAGCCTGCACCATCTGGTCGATGGTCCGATCCCCTTTTGCAAAGAAACGCTGGCAGAAACGCCAGGTGAGATCATAAATCACTTCAGCCTTCTTGTAGGAAAGCAGCTCCCTGTAATTGCCATGCGGCAGGATTATTTTCCCGTCATCCGAATCTGTCATAAGTCCCATCAGTCATAAAACTCCCATTTTTCAGATCAAGTGCGAGAATCTCTTCCATGATTACCTTTCGCCCTTTTCCAGAGAACATCGTCGATATATTTTAAATGCCTGTTCAAACATTACCTAATGCCACTACGTATGAAGAATGCAGTTTTCGGAACACCCTTTATCGAATGACGCCCATTGTGATACTGTAAATCGTTCATCCATCCCATATCTCCCATACCTCACATCAGTCCCATTCCATCTTCCCCCCTCAGTGCATGACCGATTTCGAAAACACATTGATCACGATCACTCCCGCAATGATGAGACCTATGCCTGCAAGTGCCGCCAGATCGAGCTTCTGCTGGTAGAAGAACCACCCGACGATGGTTATCAGCACAATGCCCACGCCGGACCACAGGGCATAGACTATTCCGATCGGGAAGGTTCTCAGGGTAAGTGCGAGAAAATAGAATGCGGCAGCGTAGCCTGCAACGACAACGGCTGAGGGAAGCGGGCGGGAAAAGCCGTCGGTTTCTTTCAGCGCCGATGTTGCCGCAACTTCACAGACTATGGCGACGATCAGATACAACCAATGCATATGAAAAGGTTACCGGTTGAAGTAAAAGAAAAATTCAGTGGACGGAAAGTTTTATGTAAACGCTGAAACGCAATTCCGTGTTATTTATCATGTTGTCTCATTCAGCAACGAAAGCTACAGCCCGTTACAATCACCTCCGTGATATAACAAAAGGCCTTTTCTCCATGTTTTTCCGTATAGACCCTGATTAAGACCGTCCGGCTGTTTCAGGAATACGACCATTGTGCCCGAGGATCAGCAATGCATCGACGGTTTTTTGCAAATTAAAAAAATTTTACCGTGTCCTTGAAACATCTTCTCTCTGGAAGGCATGCCCTAAATATGGCAGCTATCGCTATTTGCCTCATGTTTCCGGCAGTTCCCGTTATTGGTGTGCCGTCGATCGGCCTCCCGGAAACCACTTCTCCGGCGCCACAGACAGGCCGCATCGTTGTTAACATTTCAAATATCACCCATACCGGCGGTAACATCGGCATTTCCGTTTACAATTCGGGCAAAGGGTTTCCGGGAAAACATGAAAAAGCATATGTCACAAAACTGAAACCGTATTCAGGAATCACGGACAGGGTTGTTTTCGAAAACATTCCCTACGGAACGTACGCGATCAGCGTAGCCCACGATGAAAACGGCAACGGAAAGCTTGATGCGAATTTCATAGGCATTCCGAAAGAAGGCGTCGGTGTTTCAAACAATCCTAAAATAGGCATGGGTGGCCCGAAATTCGATCAATGCTCGTTTACGCTGGGAGAGCAAGAGCTTGCAATGACCATCCTGATGAAATATCTTTAATTAGTAGGAACTCTTTTTCCAAAGCAAAAAGACCATTCATGAACAAACGTTCAGTCGCAGCCCTTAAAATATCCGCCGTGGCTGCTTTCATAACGACAGCCGGATGCAGTCCCACGGTAAAACTCGAAGCGCCTGAAAAACCCATCGTGATCAATATGAACATAAAAATCGACCACGAGATCAGGGTCAAGCTCGACAGGGATATTGAAAACATGCTTGAAACGAGAAAAGATATTTTCTAACCACAGGAACTGCCCTATGATCATGATTATTTTCAAACGGTTTCTGGCATCGGTAAACAGACCTGTTGCCCTGATCGTTCTGCTTCTTGCCACCACACATGCCGCTTTTGGCCTGGATCTCGCCACTGCCCGTTCGCGGGGTCTTGTCGGAGAAGTCGACACAGGCTATCTGGCCATACCTCCCGGAGCGACCCTTGAAGGGAAGGAGCTTGTCGAAAGCGTCAATAAAGAAAGACATGCCGCATATGTTTCACTCGCAGCCAAAAACGGTGTAACGGCAGAAGTGTCCGGCCAACTGACATTTGAGAAACGATACCCATCCTTTCCTGCTGGCACCTGGGTAAAAATCCAGGGGAAATGGATAAAAAAAGCAACGTGACCCGTTGAATCGCCCCGTGTCGTGAGAATGCCGCTACGCACAATCGCAGCACTGATTCTTCTGCCGGTTATCATTGCTGCGGCGGCATGGATCTGTTTCCCCTGCTATGCGCAATTCATTCTTGACCGTGCGTTGCAGGGCACACCCATTTCGGTAAAAATCTCGGGTATCGGTCATCCTGATTTTTCAGGAGTAAGGTTCCGGTCGCTTGAGGCGGTCTTTACCTCCCCACCGAGTCCCTGCAGTAAAGGAAAAATCATTTACGACATAAAGCTGAATAACGGAAGGCTTTTCCTCGACCTCAAGCAATTTACCGAAAACGAGGGTTTGCCATCCCCTCAAAAAAAACATTCAGACATTGCCGCATTGCTGTCTGTCACTTCCGATACGCTTCATCTCCGCTCAAATCCGCCTCTGTTCACCTTCATCGACAGCAATCCGCTCATATCCATTCTTTTCGGCGCATCCCGCCTGAACGATCACTTCTCATTCAATCCCGTCTCTGCAACATACTCCATCCGGGATGCAGCAATCCGGCGGGATGATGTTATCCTTACAGGAGTGAACTGCAATGTACGCCTGTTGGCTTCCGAAAAATGGCAGCTGCCCAAAGAAAGACTGTCCATAGAAAAAATATACAGCGAAGGAAAACTGCTCCCTCTCGGCGGATTCAATGCGCTTTTCACCACTATACCCGATCCTATCAAACCCTGCACGATTACACTCGACGATTGTTCCGTCGAACTTTATCACTGGAAAGCAACTGCCGGACGGGTGGAATACTGCCTGAAAAACAATAGTGCAAGGTTTACCCTCCGCCTCGACGACATTCCCCTCGACAAATTGACCGGTAACGGAACCGGAAAAAACTCTTTCCCGACAGCTTCAGGAAAAATAAAGGGACTTATTCCCGTTGAATTCAGTGATTCTGTCGCTCAAATCCGCAATGCCAGGGTTATAGCGGAAAAAGGATCAAGGGTATCCTGGCTTACTGGTCAAGGCAAGCCCTGGATAACTGTCGACCTCGCAGATGAAATACGTGATTCGGGACTGATCGAAAACCTCTCGGCAACGATCGTGCTCAAACACCGCAAACAAGGCAATTCGGGAATAGAGCTGCGTGATCTGTCGGCTTCCGTTTTCGGAGGGAAAATAGCTTCTGTGCCGATGCAGCTTGCACCTTCCGAAGGGAAAGCTCTTTTGACATTGAAACTGAATAATATCGATCTCCTCGACCGGATACACCTGCGAGGCGAATACAAGGGTTCTCTCAGGGGAAAGATAAGCGGCACGATGCCGATCGGGTTCGACAAGAACGGATTCTCGATCGCCAATGCACGATTACGATCTCCCGGAGGCGGTACCGTTTCCGTAGCGCTTCCCCGCCAGCGTGAACAAAGCCTGAAAGACAGGATCATCGCTGCCGGAGGCATGAATGCCGACTATATTTTCAGCGAACCGGACATCGTTTTCAGTCGCGATACCATTGGCCGCACAATTGTAAGGTTCGCTTTGAAAAAGCTCCAGCGCATTACTCCAAGCGGAGGTATCGAACTGCTCGACCCAAGAGGAAAACTTTCACTCCTGTTCGACAGAGAAAACCCTGACATGGTCTCTCTTTCCGACTTCAGCGCTCAACTGCTCGACGGAAACATCCGCATTGATAAGGCGGATTACGATATGAGAAAAAAAGTGACGGAAACCACGCTTTTCCTGAACGGAATTCCTCTTCAGAAACTGCTCGAACTTCAGGGAGTGAAGAAAATTTATGCTACAGGAACCATGAAAGGCAGTGTGCCACTCAGAATAAAAAGCGACCGGTTTGAAATCATGAACGGCGGCCTCAACGCAGAACAGTCAGGACAGATCATTTTTTCTTCGACGCCGGAAGAGCGCGCAACTGCCACTCAAGGCCTCCGGACGACCTATGAAGCACTTTCGAATTTTTTCTATGCCCAGTTGCTTTCATCGATCAGTATGGCGCCGGATGGCAAATCGGTCATTACTGTCAAGCTCAGGGGAAACAATCCTGATTTTCAGGGAGGAAGGCTTGTCGAGATGAACCTCAACATAGAACAGAACCTGCTTGATCTCTTTCGAAGCCTCTCGATCACATCCGGAATCGAGCAGATCATTTCGGAAAAGGCAATGCGCATGAAAAAAAGGAAAACAGACCATATCTCACCCTGATATTCAGCAGGCACGCTCCTTTGCATTCATGTACTGCAATCCATGATCAATAATCCGAAAACAGATTTCTGCCGTTTGCGTCTCGAGTAGAATCGGTGAAGCTGTCCCCGTCATAAGACTCGTGGGACAGCTTCCTGCCGGACCTGTCTTCCTCAATAGCGAGGTGGTGGTGGCGGATATCCATAACCGCCAGAGCCGCCATGGGGTGGCGGAGGAGGTGGCGGACCATGGTGATAGCCATGATGGTGATAAGGATCGTCTTCCCACCTGTCATAAGGTGCACAGCCTGCGAAGCTCAACAGTAAAACCAGCGCGACAATCTTTTTCATCAGTGCCTCCTCGGAAAATCAATTCATCAAATACCTTATAACTGATATTCTAAAACACGAGCTTTCCGTTTTCCGTTTCACATATCCGTTAATTTCATGAAACAAAATATGTTCTGCAGCCTGTTCCTTCTGTCGTCGAACCCCGGCGAAAAAGAGTGTCATGGTCAATATTGACGATTTGCACCGACCTGCGGGACAGCACCTTTTCTTCAGGGATATTTCCTTCAATTTTGAAGGATCTCTCCTGAATCCTACAAATCCGTAGAATACACCGCTTTCCCCGTTCCACCGCAACTCATCTCTTATTCATTTCAAATAAACACCTTACATCATGGATAATTTCCCTGGCATGATTTTTGAACGTACATCGATGGCATATCATCGATAATCAGTAAAGAAATCAATCATGGACAGCATCACTACCATCTATGGCGAGCTCAGGGGTGTCGAATTCCGTCAGCTGTTTTCCAATAAAAAAGCCGACGGCTGTCTGGTATGTTCGAAAAATGTGCTTGAAACGCCTTACGGCAGCCTTGTCCCGCTTTACGAAGCTGAAGACATGGGACGACGGACCGTGAAGCCTGCCTATTTCTACAAAGACGGCAGTATCAAATCGCTTGCGCTGCAATCCCGGACACTGCTGCGGACTCCTGCCGGCAGGATACCTGCCGAACTGGTGACTTTCCACAGTAACGGCAGCCTGAAACGTGTTTTTCCCCTTGACGGCTCCCTGAGCGGGTTCTGGTCATGGAAAAACGAGTACGAACTTTCCGAAGAGCTCGATATAGAAACACCTGCAGGAACAATCCGCACGAAAATCATCGGCATGCAGTTCCATGAAAACGGTGTCGTGAAAAGCCTGACATTCTGGCCGTCCGAAACGGTTTCCGTCATGACGCCGCTTGGAAAAACAGAAATCAGGAAAGGGCTGGCTTTTTACGATAATGGCGCTGTCCGTTCATTCGAGCCTCGCTTCAAAACCGACGTTGAAACACCGATCGGGCTCATTTCGGCTTACGACAACGAACCGAACGGCATCCACGGGGATATCAATTCACTGCAGTTTTCACGGGATGGCACTGTGGAAGCGTTGAGCACCGTCGATCATGAAGTCGAGGTGACGGTTCCCGGAAAAGGGAGCTGCGTTTTCAGGCCGGGAGTAAAAAACAACGTCTGCGGGGATGAACGCAAAGTGAGCGTACCGATGAAAATCCGTTTCACTCGCGAAGCGGTCATGTTCCATGACAATCCCGAATATTCGTTCGAGTTCGGGAGTTGCGGTTTCACGGTCAGAAAAACAGAGGCCCAAAGAGAGGAGCCTGCTTACTCCTGCGCCGGATAACCCGTCAGGGCGGCATGCCTGCCTGCCGACCAGCCGGTTGAAAATGCCGCCTGCAGGTTGAAACCGCCGATCTCCCCGGTATAATCGAGCAGCTCGCCGCAGAGGAACAGGCCCGGCTGGAGCCTCGATTGCATGGTTTTCGGATCGACTTCGGACAGCGCAACACCTCCGGCGGACACTTCACCCTCGTCAAGCGGCACCTTCCGCACCATGCCGAGCGGGAAGCGCTTCAGGACCGAAAGAAGGGATTTTCTCCGTTCCTTCGTGAGCGTGCTCCATGTTGCATCTTCAGAGACAGCCGAGGCATCGAGGATATAGGGAACGATTGCCGTAGGGATGGTCCCCTGCTCCCCAGGCGTAAATGAGGCAGCAGGAGGAGCGATCGGACATCCCTGAAGGAATTTCCTTACCGTCCGCTGTCCGTGCTCTCTTGCCTGGAGCAGCAATATTTTTTCAAGCTTTTCCGTTTCATATTCGGGGAACATATCGGCATAGAGCCGGACCTCGCCCCCGGCATGCAGTTCCGCGATATCGCGGGACAGGGAGAGAACGGCAGGGCCGCTGAAACCCCTGTGGGTAAAAAGGACATCTCCCGGCCTTTCCACCCTTGCTTTTCCCGACACGGCGATCAGACGAACCTGCCTGAGCGATACTCCGGCAAGAGCGGCGGGAAAGGGCGTTACGGTATAGACGGGCGCAAGGGCCGGATGAGGTGTGAAGACCGTATGGCCGAATTTCCCCGCTATTCGAAGCCCGTCGCCGGTCGTGCCCGTTCGTGCATAGGAAACCCCGCCCGAGGCAAGGATCACGGCATCAGCCTCGAGCGTTCCGCCGGTATCGGTCTGAACGAGAAACCTGCCATCAGCATGAAAAACCCCGGTAACCCGGCATGAAAGCCTGAGATCGACGGCTTGTTCGTTCATGAGGTTTTCGAACACCTGCACAACCGAGAATGCGTTTCCGCTCGAAGGAAATATTTTGCCGTCAGGCCGCGCTTCCGTTTCGACCCCTCCCGAATGAAGCAGAGCGAGAAGGTCGTTGCCGGTAAAGGCAAAAAGCGAGGGCCGGAGGAACCGCTGTTCGGATTGTCGTAAAAAACCTTTCTCGAGGATCTCCTTCGGAGCGCCGCGATGGGCCACGTTGCACTTCCCTCCGCCCGATATCCTGACTTTCGCCGCGGTACTGTCGTTCCGCTCAAGCACCGTTATAGAACAAGGGATACGGGCTTTCCGGGCTTCGGCGGCTGCCGAAACAGCGGCAGCCATGCCTGAAGCTCCGCAGCCCGCGATGACAATGCGCCGTAAGGCTCCGTGGGGCTTCTGTTTATCAGGCCGGCGTGAAACACCTGGTTTTTCCCCGGAAGGTCGAGGATGCTTTTCAGTGGAAGGTCCGATGATCTTATTCCTTTGTTTTTACTCTCATGCCGTCCTGAAGCTCATTGGTCGGATGAACGACAACCCGGTCTCCCGGCATGAGGCCTTTGACGACCTCTGCCCGCCAGATTCCCCTCATGCCGATATCGACATGGCGGAGCACGGCCCGTCCATTTTCCAGGACAAAAACCTCCCAGGAAGTTTTGCCCCTGAATAGACTGCTGACGGGAACCTGGACGACATTCTGCTTCTCATCGAGCACGATTTTAGCCTGTACGCGGAAATTATCTCCCAGCCGGGGTTCGTATTTTTTCAGCCCTGCAATGATATTCACCCTTTTTTCCTCGATCCCGAGTGCGGAGGTTTTCGTGAACGCGGCAGGTTCAATCTTCATGACGACGGCTTCGGCATCACTCTGCCCACCCCAGTCGGAAACGATGACCCTGCATCCCGGACGCACGCCGACGGCATCGGAAGAAAGCACATCGATTACGATTTCTATGGCTGACGGGTCTCCAAGGTCAAGCAGAGGGGCTCCTGCAGCCACGACCCTCTGGCTCTTCTCATGCACCCTCAGGACTTTGCCGTCTGCAGGAGAGAAAACCGTGACCGACTTTGACGACAGGCGGGAATCCACCCGTGACTCGAGCGCCTCGAAATTGTAACGAGCGGCGGCGGCCCCTGATCGTGCCGCATCGGCTTCCCTGCGAAGGACCCCGGCTTCTTTCTCTGCTATTTCAAAGCTCTCCCTGGAAATGGCACCTTCCCTGTAGAGGTTTTTAAATCGCTCGGCACGCCGGTTTGCCTGTTCAAGGTTGAGCGTCACGCTCCGCTCACGTGAAACGGCTTCATCATATGCCGCCCTGCCGGATCCGGCCCTGAGCGAGGCTTCGCGGAAATCGCGGGCATCGAGTGCCGCAGGCAGGACAGAGGCGACCGGAGTGCCTTTTCTGACACTGTCCCCCTCTTCAAGGGTTATCCTTTCGATGCTTCCCGTTACGGGTGAAGAGATTACATACCGTTCGCTGACGCGAGTCACGCCTTCGCCCTCGAGGAGGACCTGGAGCGGACCTTTGATGACGACATCCGAATCTACAGGAAGCGGAGCAGGCCTCAGGACAAGGAAGAGCACGATGCAGGCAAGAAGCAGGGCGATCGCCCCGATCCGCTGTGTCTTGGATAGTTTCATCGACAAATATTATTCCCTTGTTTTGAGAACGGCGACAAGGTCGAGATTGACAAGCCTTCTCCTTACGGCAAGCCCGGAAGCTGTTGCTACAATAATAATAACCACAAAGGCGAAAATAAAGTTATATGCACTGAAGACAAGCGGCATGCGGTAGAGCTCGGAGCTCAGCGCAAGAGAAAGCAGAACGGAAAGCCCGATGCCGAACAGAAACCCGAGAGGTATGGCGATGCCGGTAAGAAGCGCCTGCTCCCCGAGAAGGATGATCGACACCTCCCTGATCGACAAACCGAGCACCCGAAGGCTTGTCAGCTCCCTTGCCCGTTCGGAGAGCGAGATGCGTGCCCCGTTGTAAACGACAGAAAATGCCAGGATACAGGCGAAAGAGGTCAGGATGATGGTCGAAGTGTTCATGCTTTTCGCAATGAGCTCGTCGAAGCTTTTCCTGAGTGCCTTGAGCATCATGATGCCGGAGATTCCCGGCATCTCTTTGAATTTCGAATAAAGCCTGCCGGCTTTGGACGAATCGATGCGCAGGTAGGCTGCATTCAGCGCACCTCCGTCACCCGCAAGCCGGTCGAGGTCCCGAAGGTTCATGTAAGCGGACAGTCCGAGCATTTCATCGATCGTGCCGGCAAGCATCACCTGGCGGCGAAGCTGCCTGCCCTGCTGGAAATCGACATTGAGCATGTCGCCGGGACGGGCGCCGAGTATATCAGCCAGGGTTTTCGTGAGCACGATACCACCCCTTGGCAGGACAACCTGCCTGTTATCCTTGTCTACAAGGCGCTGCAGGCCTTCGGCAGACTCCACCCCCTTGATCGACTGACGCCTCGAACGGTGCCCGAAACTGATCCTGACGGGTTCTTCCCTGTAGTATTCATGTTCGAGGACACCGTCGAGGGATGCGATGTTGTACCTTACGGCGAAGGGCATCGGGTCCCTGAAGACGATGGTCACATCTTCGCGGTGCTTTTCGCTGAACTCTACAAGCATCATGCGGTCGGTGACATCGTAGGTAAAGCGGCCGGCGACCAGTATGGCGACCGAGAGGGCAATCATGATAACCGTAAGGGCCGCTTTCAACGGCCTTCGCTCGAGGTTTCGCACAATGATCCTGATGGGGACCGGAATTTTCTTCCGCAGCGACTCCCTCTGAAATATTCCGGGCCTGTAAGTCACGGGGGTATCGGGGCGCATCGCTTCCGCAGGAGGCATTTCAACCGCCTTGCGGAACGCGCTCCATGCACCGAAAAGGGCCGCAATGAAGCTCAGCAGGACCGAAAGCGCAACGTCCTCGATCCTGAAATAATAGACCAGTTCCGCAAAATTGTAGAAATCGCCGTAGACATTCATCAGGCCCCTTCCGAGCCAGGCCCCCAGGGCCGTCCCGATAACCGATCCGACCGTTGTCGGCACCATGGCGAACCCGAGGTAGTGGAAGCCGATATCTTCGTTCGAATAACCCATCGCCTTGAGCACGGCAATCTGGTCGCGTTGTGTCGTCACGATCCGCCTCAGTACGATGTTGAGCAGAAAAACGGCCACGCCGAGAAAAATCGAGGGCAGGATCGTAATCTGCATGCCGACCTGCTTGATCTCGTCCGAAATGAACCTGTCGGAAAGCTGCTCGCTCCTGCCGTAGGCTCCGAAGGAACCGTAAGGCTTGAACAGGTGGTCGAGCTGCATGAGGACATCTTTTTCCGAGGTCCCGTGAGTGAGTGCGAGGGAGAGATCGTTGAAGGAACCGCTCATGTCGAGTGCGGACTCCAATGACCTCCGACCCATCCAGAATATCCCGAACCGCCGGTTGTCAGGAAAAAACGACCCGGGCTGGACTTCGTAGATATATTCCGGCGAAAGCCCCATGCCGACAATCACCAGCTCTTTCTTGCGGCCGTTGATCACCGCCCCCACCCGGTCGCCCGGCTCCAGCCCGTTCGCCTCCATGAATGGCTTGCTGGCAATGACCTCCTCGCTCTTTCCCGCTTCGATATAGCGGCCTTTCCTGATGAAGACATCGTTCAGCCCGGCCATTCCCCGGTATTCGGGAATAGAGACGATACGGCCTGTCGCTGGTTCGTCGAGCCCCGGAACGTCAAGGGTCACGTCGGCCATGACACGGGTCGTGACCGAAGCGACGCCCGGAATGCTGCCGACACTCTCGCGGTAGAATTCCGGGGCACGCTTGACCTGCATGAATACATCGGCAAACCGGTACCGGCTGTAATATTGCTGACGGGATGCTTCAAGCGAATACTTGACGCTGCTCATGGAGACGAACACGGAAATGCCGCATGCCACGACCGCCGCGACTGCAAGCATCTGGCCCTTGAGGTGCATCAGGTCGCGATAGAGCTTTCTGCGGAGCATGTTCATAGCCGCCTTCCTTTACCAGACCAGTTCAGACGGAGAAAGACGGGACGCATTCCGCAGGTCTTCGGTCACCTCCCCGCTGCTCAGGTGGATAACCCTGTCCGCCATGCCGGCAATGGAAACATTATGGGTAATGACAAGGGTCGTCGTGCCGATTTCACGGTTCACCTTTTCGAGCGCTTCGAGAACCAGTTTGCCGGTCTGGAAATCGAGTGCCCCTGTCGGTTCGTCGCAGAGCAGCAGCTCCGGCCTTTTGGCGACAGCCCTGGCGATTGCGACACGCTGCTGCTCGCCACCGGAGAGCTGGGCCGGAAAGTGGTTCAGGCGGTTGCCGAGGCCGACAAGTGCGAGGGCCTCCTCGGCCGGCATTGGTTTTTCGGATATTTCGGTCACCAGCTGGACGTTCTCGAGGGCGGTAAGGCTCGAGATGAGATTGTAGAACTGGAAAACAAACCCTATGGAACGCCTTCGGTAATCCGTCAATTCCTCTTCCGTTGCCGCAGTGATCTCTTTTCCGTGAAAAAACAGCTTGCCCGAAGAGGGCACGTCAAGTCCGCCGACGATATTCAGAAGGGTAGATTTACCGCTGCCAGAGGCTCCGAGCAGCACGGCAAGCTCACCATGGAAAAAGTCGAGGGAGACATGCCGGAGTGCATCGACGGTAACCTCCCCCATGACATAGGATTTGCAGAGGTCGCTGATCCTGAGCACAAGGCCGCGCTCTCCATTGACTTGGCGGGTTCCGTCATCCATGGTCAAATACGTCAGTTGAACACATCGAACTCTGCCCGGCCATCATTTATCTGAAAAAGACAGAGAGATTGTTTCAGATAAACCGCTAAACCGTTCTGTTCATTCCCTTTCCCCGAATAAACACCCCTGTTGTGCAAGGACGGCAGCCTTGCTGCCGTGTTGCCGAACATTACCCTGAACCTGTTCAGTAGCAGTCCCGGGCTATTTCGACCCGAAGTGAAAACAGTGATGCTTAAAATACTTAAAATAATATTGTTAACTTCTGTTCTTACGGACAACCCAACATTTCACTCATTATGCCGACAGCACTTGTTACAGGAGCATCAGGATTTATCGGGTCGCATCTCGTTTCACGCTGTCTGCGTGAACAATTCAGGGTAAAAGCACTGGTACGTTCAGGGAATCCCGCAATAGCAAATCTTCAGAAACAGGGCGTAGAAGTCATAGAGGGCGACATCCGGGATTTCGAAGCCGTAAAAAAGGCTGTAAGCGGATCGGACATCGTCTTCCATGCAGCTGCGCTCACGTCGGACTGGGGCCCGATGAAAGATTTCACGGACATCAACATCGGCGGCACCCGAAACGTCTGCGAAGCGGCGCTGGAATGTAAACCGGGGCGGCTGGTCCATATCAGTTCATTTGAAACTTTCGATCACGCCGGACTTGACCGGATCGATGAACGGACGCCGTATTCGTTAAGGAGCCACTCCTACGCCGACACAAAAATAGCCGGTTCCGAAACGGTGAAGGAATATATCGCCAAAGGACTCGGCGCATCAATCGTCTATCCCGTCTGGGTTTACGGGCCTGGCGACCGTACCCTGTTCCCCAACATGGCCGATATCCTTCGGAGCAATCTCTTCTTCTACTGGCGTCAGCGTGCCCGCATGAGCCTGGTTTATATCGAGAACCTTGTCGATCTTCTCATGCTTGCTGCCACGCAGCCTCAGGCTGCCGGGGAGGACTTTCTCGCCTGCGACGGCGTTGACATGACGTTCGAGGAGTTCTGCGAACGTCTCGCAAAAGAGGTAAACGCTTCTGTTCCATTCATATACCTGCCGTTTGAACTGGTTTACCTGCTTGCAGGGACCATGGAAGCAGCCTTCACGATCATGAACCTTCCCAAAAGGCCGATGCTCACCCGTGAAGCCGTGACACTTCTTGCTTCGCGAGCTTTCGTCGATACTTCAAAAGCCAGAACAATCCTGGGCTGGAAACCGGCGGTGCCACAGGAAGAGGGTTTCCGTAAAACGATAGAATGGCTGAAAACGATCGATCCGGGCGAATGGAAAACAAAATAGCTGCAACAGATTAATCGACCGGCGATGGAAACGAACCTTTTCATCATCATCCCGCTCATGCTTGTGTGCGGCCTCGCTGCGGGTATCCCGCTCGGGCTCCTCATCGCGAGGAAAACTCCGGAAGAACCGGATGTTCTCGTAAAAATAGGCGCTTCGAAAGTCAGCGGCAGGGGCGCTTTCGCCGTCGAACGGATCGCACGGGGAACCATCATCGAACGGTGCCCTGCCCTCGAGGTCAATGACAAGGATATAGGCGGCGAACTGCTGAACTATGTTTTTTATGGACAGGAAGAATCCCTGAGGCTTGTCGTCATGGGCAACGGCATGCTGTTCAACCATGCAAACGAGCCGAACGTCGCCTATTACCGCGAAGATTCGAAACTCGGACCGGAACTGGTGCTTTATGCATTGAGGGATATAGAAAAGGATGAGGAGCTTTTTTACAGTTACGGAGAAGACTGGTGGAAAACAAGGAACTGATGTCTTTTTGAAGATCCGGTCAGAGCCTTGCCTCAAGAATGCACCGCATGTTATCCTCTCCCAGAATGACAGCATTGCTTTTGCTTCTGGTTATTGCCGTTATCCTGCCGATGTCGCTTTCCCTGATACCGAATTCCCCCAATGCCGGAAAGCCGAGGAGTTCCTGCCACAATCCGAGGGTTTCGAGCAGAAGCGCACAGCCGGAATGAGTGTCCCCGGCATTCTTTCCGGAAAGGATTTCTCCTGCCCGGGCATATTTCGCAAGGGCGGGATGATGCCGGTCGAGCGCATTCAACTGCCTGATGTTCTCCCTTGTCGCTTCCAGAAGCAGCGTGGCGCAGAGGGTGCCGTGCGGAATATCGAAAAATCCTCCGACCGACGATGCGAACCCGTGAACGATCCCAAGGCCCGCGTTCGCGAGGGCGATACCGGACATCAGGGCCGCATAGGCTATATCGCCTCGTGAAGAACTGTCCCCGGCCCGGTCGGTGCATACCGGTATGAAGGAACGGCTGAAATGGTCGAGGCCGCTGAGGGCAAGGGCATCGGTATATGGGGATGCAAAGGGTGACAGATACGCTTCGAGGAGCTGGGTGCATGCATCCATGCCCGATGCGGCGCTGAGGTCCCGGGGAACGGATGTCATGAGATCGGGATCGATCAGGGCTATGTCCGGAACGAACGCCTGATGCCTGAGCGAACGTTTGAACCCTTTCTCGCCAACCCTGCTGATAACGGCGTTGTTCGTCACCTCGCTCCCGGTGCCCGAGGTTGTCGGCACAGCAATGAACGGGACCTTTTTACCGTCATGGGGCAAGAACCCATCCTGGCCTTCGATGAACCGTTCCACCGGAAGCTGCTGCAGCAGCGTCGCTGAAACCGCTTTTCCCGCATCGAGAGCGCTCCCTCCGCCAACGGCGATCACCACATCGATATTGCATTCCCTGTAGAGCGAAACCGTCTGGTTGACCAGTTCCGGCGACGGCTCCCTGTCAACGGAAACCCGAAAGGCCTCGATGCCTGCGTTCAGCAGCGACTCTTCAAGGTGTCTGAACTTGCCGGACCGCTCGAGGGCATTGCGGCCCGTGACGACAAGCGCATTGCCGCCGAATTTCAAAGCAAGCTCAGGTAACCTGAAAAAACGGCCCGGCCCAAAAAAGATGGAAGGAAGCGGTAGAATTGAAAACTCATTCAGTTGGGAAAGCGGGTTTACCGCTTGCGGAATAACGGTTGACATGGGTACTGGTAACAAACTACTGGTTGATATCGTCCTGGCAGCCCCCTTTTCGTTTCAGGGGCAAACCGCATTTTGGACAAGAGCTTTGCCTGCAGGGATTGCCTTTGACGTGGGGCACTTCAAGTCCGCATTCCGTGCAGAAACAGATTTCCGGCCTCCCGTCTGCAATCGTGTCGCACCCCTGTCTGACAACCCCCCCGCCGATGCAGAGCCTTTTCCCGTCAACTATCGCCTCGGCGACCTTCTTTCTTGCACATTCGAGAATACGTCCGAATGTCTGGCGGGAAACACCCATCTGCAGTGCGGCATCAGCCTGGTAAAATCCATCCTTGTCGGCAAGCCTGATCGCTTCAAATTCGTCGATGGTCAGCATGACGCTCTGAACTTCGCCGTCAGGAATACCTTCGGGCCCGAAACAGGTCACTTTCGGCAGGTCCGCAACACTGCGGCAGGAAACAGGACGGCCGACACGATTGTTTTTCATGGGTGGACGAATGTTCAGATATCTCATTTCCGCAGAAAAGATACCTTTTTACCTTCTCACTCTTCAAGGTATTTTTTCAGGACCTCCGTCATAAACCGGGAAAACGAGGAATTTTGCCCATTTTCGAAAGCTTGTAATAGGAACCCCATCCTTTTTTCAGCCAGTGGCCGATAAGTGGCAGCGAGAGGTAGTGTTCCCGCTCCCCGTCGGTATAGACAAATCCGGCACCGTTCCCCATATCCATGACACAGAGAATATGCAGATGTTCGCGGTAACCTTTCATCTCCCCTTGCCTGTCGAGATGCTCCAGAGAGGCGTTGAACGCAGCATTATCTGCCATAAGCTCCGCAATGTGTCCCTGTTTGGCTTTCCATGACGGACCTTCGAGCGCAGCTGCATCTCCGACGGCATACCAGCCGGGGACACCATCTATCCTGCAATAATCGTCGATAACGATAAAACCTGCGCTGTTAACCTGCAGATCCGAAGAGACGACCGCTTCATTACCGCTCCCGGCCGGAATGAACATCATGAAATCGCTTGGCAGGCGGCTCTCATCTTCAAAAACGACTCCATCATTTTCGAAGCGGGTGATTTTTTTCCCGAACCTTGTTTCGATACCGGATTGTTCCAATAACGCTGCCAGATCAGAAAGAGCTTTTTTACCCATTCGGGCACCAGGTTCCTTCATCGGGGCAAAAAACGTGATCTCGTAGTCCTCTCTTTTACCAAGATGTTTCAGGTAGTGATGCAGATTGAACAGGAGTTCAAACGCCGGACCACCCCTTACACTGCTCGGATCTTCCGGATTCCCCCCGAATCCGAACGCGATCCGCCCTTTTCCGCGGGCGACAAGGACCTCGATTCTCTCCTTGATAACGAGAGACTCCTCCGGTTTACCGCAGATGGACACGGTATGCTCTATTCCCTTATGCTGTTTTTTCGAGGCACCAAGAGCAATGACAACAATTTCCGGCGTTACAGTCACGCCCCGCTTCTCGTAAGTCACCGTCCGGCTGGCGGCATCAATCGCAAGAACACGGTCGATAAACACGGTAAAACCGTGCCTGCGCGATAGAGCTTCAAGGGAAAGGGAAACGTCGCTGAAGCTGGTTTTACCAAAAGGGATCCAGATCGATATCGGATAGATGAACAGATAATCACGGTCCGAAACGAGTTCGACCGAAAATCCTTTTTTTCGGAAAGCGATAGCGGATGCAACACCGGCGATACCTCCGCCGAGAACCAGAACTTTTTTCAATGGCATACTCCTTTTACCGTATCTGTTAATTATCTGGTAACTGCCTTCACGACGAATTCCGGTGGTTCCATGATGTGACGTTTGACTGCACAAAGGTTAGCGGCGTTGACCACCGCATCTTTATACTTTTCCGGAAAATCCGGGGGCAGTTCGATGGCAATCTCGATCTTGCCTATCCCTTTTCCTTCTTCCCTGTAGTAATGGGTCTGCACAAGCCTGATGCCTTCCGTCGGGATATCCCTTTTCTGGCAGAAAGTATAGACGAAAATCCCTGCACAGGTCCCGATCGAGGCGAGAAAAAGCGTGAAAGGTTCCGGGGCCGAACCCTCTCCTCCGGCATAGGGTGCCTGGTCGGTTGCGATGTCAAAATCGCCGAACTCGGCATTTACTTTCTTTCCGCCGGCGAAGGTGATGATCATTTCGCTTTTCATGATTGAATAATCTGGTGTGATTGATGGATTCGTACTTGATGACCTGATATTGAATCTCTGCATATCATTATAAGCATATGCTCATTTTATTGCAACTCTCAGGCAGCAACAAATCCGTCAGGCGCCAACCATCAGGCATGGCTTGACCCTGAGAAAATGACAAATATACAGGATGCCTGCAAAGGACGCCTCCTGCTGCAGATAAACTGATAATCCTGTTATGACGGAAAACCATGAATATATAGAATGGGCGCTATCGGGCACCGGCATCAAGTGGTAAGGGACCAAACCGGCGAGAAGAATGACCGGGTCACATCATGGCCAACAGGGCGCCGGCGGTCCAGACAAAAATTTCGGCAAGTTCGCTTCCGGCGCCGAGCACGTCTCCGGTAACTCCGCCGATTTTCCTGTATGCCGTTATTCCGGCAAATAAAGCGGCTGAAATCGCTGCCGAAGCGAGCGCAACCGTCATAAGCGGATTGTCATGAAAAATCATGGCAAGGAAAAGGATTGCAAGCAACGAAGAGATCAACAGATGCGATTTGCCGGCGCCCTGTACGAAAGCTCCGGCAGTACCGCCTTCTCTTCGCGCATAGGGCAGCGACGAGGCGAGAAGGACCTGGACCCAGCGGGCAAGAAGAACGCCTGCGGCAATCACCGTGAAAGAACCACCGCGGACAAGCCTGAGAACGACTACCCATTTGAGCAGCAGCGAAGTGCAAAGCGAAAGCACCCCGAAGGTACCGAGACAGGAATCCTTCATGATCCTCAGGGCGGAATCCTTTGTCCGGGCACCGAGAAACCCGTCGGCCACATCGGCAAGACCGTCCGCATGGATTCCTCTGGTAAAGGCAAGTCCACCGAAAACCGTCATGAAAGCCGCAAGCTCGTTCCATCCTGAAAGGGCTGTGCAATAAGCCAGGGCTGCCTGCACGAAGCCAAGCAGAAGGCCTGCTACAGGAAACCAGTAGAGAGAATTACTGAACGTGGCGGTTTCCTTTCCCGGAACGGAAAATACCGTCAGGGTCCGCAAGGCTGTCACTAAACCGCCCGTCATCAGTCTTTTATCTTTTCAGCGTTCATACGTCGCTCACCCGTCACTTTTTTCGCTGACCCCTGCCGAACTGAAGGTAGCCATTTCATTGTACACTTTTACCGCAGCCTCTATGATCTGCATGGCCAGGGCTGCCCCTGTACCCTCTCCCAGCCGAAGATCGAGGTCGAGTATGGGACGGGCGCCGAGTTTTTCCATCACCACCCGGTGTCCCTGTTCATTGGAAAGATGGCTGAAAAAGAGGTAATCCCCGACAGCCGGACAAAGCTTCAGGGCAGCCACGGCACCGGCAGAAGAGATGAAGCCGTCTGCCACGACCGGAACCCGGCAGGATGCCGCACCGAGGATGAAGCCGGTGATCGCCGCTATTTCACAACCGCCAAGCGAGGAAAGAACACCGAAAGGGTTTGAACAGCGAGAGGAATTGATATCGAGAGACCGGCGGATGACATCTTTTTTATGTTCGAGCCTTGCATCGTCGATACCGGTCCCCCTCCCCGTGATGGCTTCCACAGGAAGATCGAGAAAAACTGAATAGAGGGCTGTCGCCGGAGTGGTATTGGCTATGCCCATCTCCCCGGTTCCCAGCAGGCCGAAACCGTCCTGGTGAGCTGCAAATGCAAGGTCCGCTCCGGCGAGGACCGCCCTGAGAGCTTCATCTTCGGACATTGCCGGACCGGCCGCCATGTTCGCGCTGCCATGCATAACCTTTCTTCTGACGAGCCCCGGCATATCAGGAAAATCATGGTTGACACCCATATCGACGACATCGAGTTCTATTCCGGCATGGCGGGTAAGCACATTGATCGCGGCACCACCGCCAAGCATGTTGTATACCATCTGGGGGGTGACCTCTGCCGGATAAGCCGAAACCCCTTCCGCAGCCACGCCATGGTCCGCAGCAAAACAGCAGATTTTCTTTTTTCCAGGCACAGGGTTCAGGGCTCCTGTCGCAAGTACATACTTTTTCGCTATCTCTTCCAGCCTTCCGAGGCTCCCCCGAGGTTTGGTAAGATCATCGAGATGGGCCTGCGCGGCTGCAGAAAGCGAATGTCCGGCTGGAGTTATCCTGCCGAGAAGCTCAAGAAACTGATCGGTCATGATTGAACAACGTTGAAATTTATTTTTACTGACGGGCACCTCTGTTTATTTTTTCCGAAGCCATATTGCTCAGGCTGGTCCCGACGTGTCTGATCTCTGTCCCCCCCGCACTCATGCTCCTCACGACAATAAACAGAAAACCCGCACTCAGGAATGTCATTTCAATTTCAAAGGCATTCCGCTGCACAGAAGGTACGCTTCATCAGAAAGAGAAGCAACTTTCTGGTTGATCGTGCCCGCAATATCCCGGAACATCCGTGCCATCGAATTTTCGGGAACGATACCCATACCCACTTCATTGGAAACGAGAACCATATCGCAGGGAGGCGATGAAATCACATCGAGGAAAGCCTCGATACGCTCTTCGATTTCCTGAGTTGTCCCGAAATGATGCATGAGGTTGCCGGCCCATACCGTCAGGCAGTCGAGAAGCACCACGTCGCACCCTGGAGGGAGTTCTTTCAGGCTGCGTTCGAGGTAAACGGGTTCTTCGAGAGTAAGGTAGGTATCATGCCGCTCTTCCCGGTGCCGTTCTATCCGCCTTTCCATCTCTTCGTCGAACGGTTCGGCAGTAGCGAGAAAGACCCGGTTCCGGTAATCGTCGGCTATCCTGAGCGCATACGAACTTTTTCCGCTTCTCGCTCCCCCCGTGACATAGATGATTTTCGACATACTGTTTCAAATTGTTTCAATAAAAACATCAAAATAAAAACTATTTCATACCCAAAAAGAAAACCGGAATAAGATGATCTATTTTGAAACGGATGTTTTATTCATTACATTTCAATTGTGGATTTCTATGTTTTTTTCATGTTCTTATTACGGTTTAATCATAGCCGTTGAGCAATCATCCCCCCTCTTGGAGGATTTGTCATGAGCAAAAAAAACATAATCATAGGGTTATTCCTTACGTCAATAACCTTTACTTCCCTGGAACCGGTCATTGTTTCTGCCGCGACAAAAACGGGGACTACCAACGTTTCCATCGTACTTCCAGATCTTGTTATCCTTCATTATTATTCCGCGCTCAACCTGACATTCGAGCAATACACCCAGTCAGTCAATGAAGGTTCAGGAGGCACCTACAATGTCCAGTGGTCGGGAACAACCGATTCCGGCAACACGATGACAACGAGCAGCCTGCAGAATGTCCTTCCTGGGACAGTAAGCATGACCATTCCGAGCGTCTGGGCCGTAAGAGGGCTTTCTCCTTCCGGCAACGCGCAGGTTTCCATATCGGTGCTCAACAGCCAGCTTGTTTCAGGCAATTCAAAAGTAACGATCCTGACGGGAACCGGAAATACTGAAATCAACGACAATGCCGGACATTCCGGCACCAGCATAACGACAGCCCTGAAAGGCATTACAGCCGCCAATGCGACGATAGGAAACGTCAAAATGACGCTTGATTTCTCTCAAACCACCCTCGCCGGTGCGCACAGCGGCGGGCAATATATGATTACTGCCGTTACTCTGTGAGGCAAAAAGCTGTACCATAGCCTCCGGCAACTTATTTTCCGGAATTTCAGCAGACAGTTTATGAAAATAACAGAGTTTTCCCCCAATACCACAAGACCAGAAAACTTCATAGATAACAGCCGGAAGACAGACAGTTTCGTTTTCCGGCTTTGTTCTTTATTCCGGCATCACGACCGGTTTGTACATTTCGGTTTGTCGGCCATCCTGCTATTTTTGATGTTTCTTCCGGGAAAATCAGATGCGGCATCGTTCACGGTTACCTCATCATCGACTCTCAGCGCAGTGCAGGTGAGCGAACTTGGACTTTCCGGAACCGGCACCGCCTACAATGAAGGAAGCTACGATGCAAACGTCACCTGGGCGGGAGCTGTAAGCAGTCCGCTCACCAGCATCGACCAGGTCTATACCGGAAGCAGTGTTCAGCGTATCGATGTCCTGCTCTGGTACTACCAGTTCAACAAGAACACAGAGACCCAGCCGACGTTCACGCCGACGTACCGGATTTTCAGCAAAACCGGAAACATCGAAAACAAGCTCTCCCACTCGACCAGTACAACCTCCAGAGTCAACGCGACCATTACAGCTCAACCCATCATTACCTCGAAATACAGCGGCAATTATTATCGCAGCTACGGCTACGCGACGATCACCATCGACATGACCTCCGCAAGCCGTTCCGGAACGTACCAGGGGACGGTTCAGATCAGCATTATTTATATCTGAGCCACGCGCTTCCCTCAAAACCTCGCAGCAAAACCTTTCACCTTCCCCTTTCAATTCCGAACGCCATCCCTTCTGGCCACAAATGCATATCATCGTGACACAACTGCACCACCTCTTCTTTCTCATTCACTGCTCTTTTATGATACACCTGTTTAGGGTTAATTTTAAATCATTCCGCCGAAATCGCCGCGCTGAATAATTTTGTTCATCACGTATCATATTAATTTATTTGCTTTTGCTGATATTGGATGTTTTTTATCCTGTTTTTTGGCACGCTTGTTGATGATTGATATTCAGAAGCGAATTCAACCAAAACAAACAGGAGAAGTCATCATGACAACGATCAACAAAGCAAAAAACCTCGTCCTCGGCTCCGCAATACTTGCAGCCCTCTCATGCCCTCTGACCGCAACAGGTGCCCTCGCAGGAAGAGCTACCTCCGGCCAGACCAATGTCACCGCAAGCGTCCCGGAATTCATCATTCTGCATTACTACTCGAACATCGCCCTTAATTTCATTACCCCGGATACCGAGGCCATCGATCAGGGCGATAACAGCCTGAAAGTCACCTGGGCAGGTGAATCTTCGGAAGGCAACGACCTGGCCAAAAATCTCAAAACAGCATCGCTCGAGCTCGATGGAAATAAAACCAATGTGAAGCTGAACAATGTCTGGGCCGTCCGCGGATTTTCAAGCGGAGGAACTGCGAATGTCGCCATTTTGCTGGATAGCGATAAAATGGTCCTCAATGGCTCTGAAATAGGTATTTCGAATGCCCAGGTCACTGACGACAAAACTACCAGCGCCAGCATCACGACGAAGCTCGGCGGCATTACCAAGGCAGGGGCAACCCTTGGAGGAGTTCAGATGGACCTCGATTTCACAAAGACCACCCTTTCCGGAAACCATACCGGCGGCAAATACACGATTACCGCCACAACGATCTGATACGATAAAATAACTGCCCGGTTGTTTGAGGGCTTCATAAAACCGCGGTCCCAATGGTTGTAAAGGGATCGCGGTTTTTTTGCGCGATACCGGAAGGAGCTCCATATCGCCATCCCCTGCATCCGCACCACGCTCATCCATCTACCTGCAAAACTTCCCTGCACCTGCAAAAAAATTTTATCACCCGCAACAATCCCGAGCACCTGTAGCAGCGCCATAACAGTGACACAACTGTATCCGAATTACTTGATTAACAATAGACCCATATTGACACATCCAAACAGAGCATACATACACCCATTTCCGGCGATCCGGAGCAAATCAGAAATATTTAATTTCTCTTTAATTAATTATATCTATTGTGTTTATAACTTCATAGATCTCGGATAAATATACTCCGGCATGATTATTGTTGTCATATAGTCAGAAACAGCAACAAACCAACCGGAGATGACATCATGACTACCATCAACAAAATCAGGAACCTTCTCATCGGCGCAGCTCTCATGACCACGATCAGCAACCCCCTCATGGCAGCGAGCACCAGCGGCACGACAAACGTTACCGTCACCGTTCCCGAATTCATCGTACTCCACTACTATTCCAGCATCACCCTTAATTTCGCCACACCTGAAACAGAGGCTATCAACCAGGGACAGAACAGCATGGATGTTTCATGGAGCGGCACGACATCGAACGGTTCCAGCCTTGAGTCGGGTAACCTCATGACCGCCAAGCTCGAACTCGACGGAACAAAAACCAACGTAAAACTCAACAACGTCTGGGCAGTCAGGGGATTCTCGAAGAGCGGCAATGCAACGGTTGCCGTTACCATCCCGCAGAACAAGATGACGCTCGGTTCTTCTGAAATCGGAATCTCCAACGCACAGGTAACCGACGGCACGAACACCGGCGTGAGCATCTCGACGAAGCTCGGCGGCATAACCAGGGCAGGAGCGACCCTCGGAGGCGTCCGAATGGACCTTGATTTCTCGAAGACCAGCCTGTCCGGAACCCACACCGGCGGCCAGTATACGATTACCGCAACGACTATCTGACATCGGATCAGAGAAACCTGCAACGAACGAATTATACAAACCGCGGCATCACCCCTGTGAACGGATGCCGCGGTTTCTCTGTTTAACCTCTTTTTACAGTCGGTTTATACATACACTCCTCTATCGCGTCACGGCAAATGGCAGAATAAAAAGGAATTTCTTTCTTTATACCGGCTATGTTATATTATTACAGTAAAATATGCAATTCCCTCCTTCTTCCGTTGTAAACCCCTAACCAACGAAGAGCCAATGCAAAAACGAAATACAATCCCGGCAGTGCTGATCTTTTCGGCGCTCTCACTGTTGCGGCCAGCTTCATCATACGCCGCTGCAGGACAAAGCAGCAGCGGAACGGCGGATATTTCCGCAACCGTACCGGACTTCATCATCCTGCACTATTATTCCAGTCTCAACCTGACATTTGCAACACCGACTTCGGAAGCGCTCAACGAAGGGACAAGCAACCTCAATGTGACATGGGCGGGAGAGAGCACAGGATCACAACTGGCAACAGGCACGCTCATGAACGCAAGCCTGGAACTCGACGGTGCCACGAAAACCGTTACCGTCCCGAACGTCTGGGCAATCCGCGGCTTCTCTAAATCAGGGAATGCATCCGTAACGATCACCGTGCCGACTGACAAGGGAGTGCTTGCAACTTCGGACGGCACATCGAAAATCGTCATGTCGAATGTCAGGGTCAGCAACAACGGCAACACCGCAGCTACAATCACGGCGGCACTCAACGGCATTACAAGGAGCAGGGCGACAATCGGCAGTGTTCTGATGGACATGAATTTCGACCAGACAAAAAAATCGGGCCTTCATTCGGGCGGACAGTACCTGATAACCGCCACCACGCAATGAGGTCGTGATGCTTTTGTCCCGGGTTAAAATCATTTATCAACAGCAACAACCACATTGAACGATGAAAAAGCTCTATACAATCGTCCTGGTCATTCTTGTCCAGATTCTCTATGTGCAGTTTGCCTTCGCCGATGAACCGCCTCCCGGGCAGATCGGCGTCGCGCCTTCCATGTTTGAACTCACTATCGGCGATAAGCCTGTCAATGAGTCGGTCCGTATTTTCAACCTGAAAAAAACGCCGACAACGGTAAAAGTCGAAGTCTACAACTGGACTCTCGACGAGAAGGAAGAGGTGAAACTGCTACCTCCCGACAAGCAGTCGCTTGACCGCTGGATCCTTATCAATCCCCTTTCCTTCACGGTAGAACCCGGCAAGAGCCAGGTGGTGAGGTTCTCTATACGTCCGACGGTAAAGCCCGAACCGGGTGAACACAGGGCCATGATCTATTTCATCGAGCAGCCTTCGGCTGTAAAAGCGGATTCGGCAAAAGCTCTTGAAATCCTCTTCAAGCTTGGTGTTGGTGTTTACGGCCAAACCGACCCCGTCAAACGGTCAGGAACCCTGAACCAGTTTTCATTCGACAAGGCATCGTCTTCCCTGGTTGCCGACATCACCAACTCGGGCAATGTGCACACACGCCTGAAAGGAAACTATTCGATCTGGAAAAAAGATGCTTTTCCCGGTATCGGCGCTGCAGGAAAGCTGAGCGAACAGCAGAAACCCGAAAACAGTCCCAAAGGGCTTCTGGTTTCAGGCCAGATCAATCAGTCCCCGGTACTTCCTGCAACCCACCGGATAATCCGTACGCAGCTTCTGCTGCCGAAAGCTCCGGGAAGCTATATTATTGCGGTTAATGCCGAGATGGACGGAAAAGCGGTAGAAAAAACGTTCGCGGTGACGCAATAGATCTGCGCCGCCCCTTCATGCAGATTTCCAGATGCATAGTTGCCGTGCTGGCAGCATTTGTCTGCCAGCACTTCATGTCATATCCTCTCTCTGCAGGGGAAACAGCCGGCGCATCTTCTTCCGTCCAGGCTGCACTGACAACAGCATCAGCAGGACATGAACCGCTTTTTGCGGAAGTCTATGTCAACGGACGGTCAGCCGGCAGTTTTGATTGTTTTCGCGAAAACGGCGAATACTGGATACCCTTTTCCCTGTTCATCGAAAAAAGCGGGCTGAAAACGCCGGAACCCGGAAACGCAACGGTTCCCTATCAGACTACGCTCGGCACGATTATTTTCAGCACCGGCACCATAAAGCTCTTCGATCAGAAAGCCTATATTTCACTCGGAGAACTAAAAAAAACCTTCCTGGTCGGGGGGAAGTTCGATCAGTCGAATTTCGCCTTCGTCCTCGACATTCCCTGGCAGCCAGGCAGCCCCGAAACAAAAAAAGCCGGATTGGCCCCGGTCAAGCCTGATATTACCGCCCCCTCCAGTTCACTCTCTTTCCTTCGCATCGAACCGACGGCATCATGGGATTTCGAGAATGAACCGGACAAGAACCTGTTTCTCGAAGCCGGCGGGAGAATATTCAACGGCGTCTGGGATGCGACCTTCGAGGGTGATCCGCAGAAAGAGATGATTCCGACCCGGTATCACTGGACAACCTACAACCGGCATCTTGCCCTGAGGCTCGGCACCGGAACGAGCGATGTCCAGACCCTTCTCGACAACACACCGTTCACCGGCATCCAGTTCGGCTGGAACAACCATAATATCCTCAACCAGCTCGATTTCGAACGGTACAGCGATTCGGACATTTTCCTCACGCTCGACCGGACACAGCACCGGACCATCGAAGGCAAAGGGCCGCCTGCAGCAATTGCGGAACTCCGGCTCGACGGCATTGTCGTGGCCCGCCAGAGAATCGGCCTTGACGGAAGGTTCGCTTTCAGCAATGTCAGGATGACCACCGACCTGAGAAAAACCGAGGTCTACCTCTATGAACGGTCGTTGAGGGAAAAACCGCTGGCCGTGCTCAACTACACGATTTCGATCCTGAGCAGGAGTATGCCTGCCCATGAACTGCTCATCAGGGGAGGAACCGGCGTACTGGGCAATCCCCTCGACAAAACAGGGACAGAACGCCCCATGACCGGGTTCACGCATATCCAGTACGGGTTGAGCAACCATATCTCGCTCGAAGCCGCTTATCAGTACGACCCGGTAAACGCTTCGAATGATTTCATGGCAGGCACGGCGTTATCCATCGGGAAAAACTGGGCCGCGGCTGTTTACGGGGCCGATGTAAAAAACCGCATAGGAACCGATGCACGCCTTGAAGGCCATGGGAAAAAGTGGGACCTTTCGGCCGTATCGAGCTGGCGCGAGGCCGGTTTTTCGGGAACGGCCTCTGAACGGGAACAAAACCATGCATTGCGTGTTTCGACCTCGTTCCTGAAACCTTTCGATTTTCTGCTCTACGGGGCGATGGAAAAAAAAGGGGATGCGACAGTCAGGCGATTCCTTCTTCCCGGTGCTTACTGCTCGCTCTTCAGCTGGCTCACACTCTCGGCCATTCCGAACGATGAGGAACGCTACCGGTACGAAGCGGACCTGAAGCTGGGAAGCAGCAATGACTTGTCGATCGTTTACGACAAGAGGCTGATAACGGCAGACCTCCGGACGGATATCAGCGAATCGCTTATCAGCCGTCTGCTGAACTCTTATGCCATCGATACACACAGCAATCTCACGAGCCTCTACCTCGACTGGTACCCCAGCGCCTCGCATTTCGACGTCATCAGGCTGGGGGCTTCGCGCTCCGATGGCCAGTACGGTTTTTCAGGAGCCTGGAGCAAATACATGAACGCCGGGCTCCGGTTTACCCTGCAGTACAGTTACAACATGAATAATGCCCAGCAGATAGAATCGCAGGAGAATTTTACGGAGAATGGCATTGTGCAGAGCGCCAGACAATATCTCGGGTTTACGATGACATGGGACATGGGTTTTTCAAAAAAGAAATCCTACCCGATAAACCGCACGGCTATAAGCACCACGAGAGGAGGACTTGCGGGCTCGCTGGACATCCTGAACGATTCGCGGCTCGGATCATCAGACATCAACGACGTCGATATTCTCGTCAATGGAAGGAAATTGAGCCAGCGCCAGATTGACGGAACGTTTTTCGTAGGCAATCTGCCTCCGGGTATTTATTCGGTCGATATCGACACGGAAAAACTCCCCCTCGAACTGAACGTCGCACAAAAGACGGTCAAGGCTGACGTCCGGAACGGAGCTGTAACCGAAGTGAATATACCCGTCTATGCCGAATATGGCATCGCCGGATGCCTGACGGACAGCAAAGGCAATGCTCTGCCGGACAGGGTTGTCGAGGTCGCAGGAAATGAAGGCAAACCTCCCAGAATGGCTGCAACCGACCAGTTCGGTTACTACAGGCTCGATGGCCTGCGCCCGGGCACCTATACCGTAAAGTCGGCAGGACAGGACAAATCGTCTGAAAAAACGTTCGTGATTAAAAACGACTATCTTTTCGATGTCAATCTTACCGTACCCTGATTCAGAGGCGTTTTTCCATGACCCCGCATGACGAGAAAAAATCGTCCCCAGAAAATATTTCCATGGTAAAAACCCTTCCTGCAACCGGATTTTCAAGAAGGTGCCGCATCACCATGTCGAGCGTGTCCGGCTGCATGTGGACAAGAGAGTTGTGGTCCCTGCCATCCTTCGTCCCATGCATATGGAGCACCCTCGTGCGATGGAAATAACGCTCCAGATGGCTTTCAACCGGGAACCCGTAAAACTCCAGGTGCCCGATGTCGAGCGTCACCGAAAGACCGAGTTCTTCGACCGCCGGCCAGACCAGTTCGAAAGGATAATTGAGGTTTTCGGCACAGAACTGATCGGCGCTCTCTCCGCTTTTCTCCAGCAGTTCAGAGACCGATTCCCGGATATTGTCCACAAAACCGAGTTTTTCTGCACTGCCGAACCTGTTGATATCGACTCCGGGTCCCGATTCGAAATGCATGACGTAAGCCGATTTCGGAAGGGGCCTGCACAACTCGATGATCCTGAGGCATTTGCCGACTGAACGCCTGCGCTCCTCGCGGCTTTCGTTGCCGAAATAGACGTCGAGGGGAAGATGGATGGAAAAGGTCAGGCCGGAATCTGCGGCAACCGATGAAAGGCGGCGGATATCCCCGTCCGTCGGAAGGTTGCTGAATTCGTCCGATTCGAACAGCACGAGTTCTATATCGTCCACCTTGTCCCTGAGGAATTCGACATTCGGCATGATATCTGCCGGGATGATGTAGGATGTGGTCCCGAACCTGAAGGGAAAACGCTGTTTGCAGCTCATTAGAAATATCCGTCATTCATTGTTGCCATGAAGCAGGAGCATGAGGTCCTGGATAGCATCCCATTCAACCGCGCCACGTTCTAAAAGCCCTTTTACCAGGGAATTCGCAGCCTTGCCCTCCGTGTAATCCCTTTCCGCGATTCCGGAAGAGAGAAATACCTTTTTCCCTTTGTCGATGGCGGATTCGGCAAGCCTGAGATTGATCAGGTTGCCCGATCCGAAGGGGACGCGGCTCACCACGACACAGTCGCATGCATCGACCATCGCTGCGGTTTTTTCAATGTTCGCCTCGCTCACGGGAGAAAAAGGCTGTTCATGGACTGCCGGCACATGCAACGCCCTTGCAGCTTCCGCATCGGAATCGAGATGGTTGAGGACCCCCGTCGTCACTTCGAAACCTTCGATCAGAAGCCTTCGGTACAGCTCGACACCGCTGCCACCTCCCGCGATGACATGGACCGCCCTGCCAAGCCGCCTGCGGCCCCTGAGCGTGTCGAGAGCGCCCGAAACCTGGAGAAATCCCGTGAAGGGGTCCTGACGGACCCGAAGGTCGCAATTGTAGACCCTGCTGAGCAGGGTGGGTTCCAGCACCTCCTGCGGCGTACCGGCTTTGACGATCGAACCGGCGTCCATGAGCAGGAACCTGTCGGATATGCTTGCCGACAGGGTGAGGTCGTGGCTGACCAGCACGACCGTGATGCCTTTTTCCCGGTTCAGGTTCAGGAGGATCTGCAGCACTTCCTGGCGATGGTTGATGTCGAGATGGGAAATCGACTCATCCAGCATGATCATGCCCGGCTCCTGTGCAAGCACCATGGCAAGGGCGACTCGCTGCTGTTCCCCGCCGCTCAGCTCACTGAAGTATCGGTCCCGGAGGGATGCGACGTCGGTGTAGATCATGGCCCGCTCCACGATATCGAGATCGGAAGGTGTGAAGGCCCAACGGATCCCCGTAGAACCGATCCGGCCGTTCATCACGATCTCCGACACCGTAAATGCCATCGGTGAATCGATCTTCTGCGGTACGACGCCAAGCAGCGAAGCCCTTTCGGATGACCTGATATGGCGCACGTCCCTGCCGAAAAGCTCAACCTTGCCGCCAAGCGGCTTCAGCAGCGATGCCGCTGTTTTGAGCAGCGTGCTTTTTCCGCAGCCGTTCGGTCCGATAAGCGACACGAACTCCCCCTCCCTGACGGTGAAGGATACGTTGTCGAGCACCTTGCGGTGCTTGTAGCCGGAGGATACCCCGCTGAATTTCAATGCTTCGGCCGTCATCTCAGGAAATCCAGGCTTGTTTCATACGGCGCTGAAGGATAATGAGGAAAAACGGACCGCCGGCGATCGCCGTTATCACCCCGACCGGGATCTCGATAGGCGCAATGACCGACCGTGCAATGGCATCGCAGAAGACGAGAAACGTCCCTCCCCCGATTGACGCGAGGGGAACGAGCTTGCGATGATCGGGACCGAACATCGCCCGCATGACGTGGGGTACGATAAGGCCGACAAAGCCGATCATTCCGGAAAGGGATACCGCCGTTGCCGCGAGTATCGTTCCGAGCAGAAGACCGGACACAATAAGGAGATCGGCGTTCAGCCCCTGGTAATGGGCCATTTCCCGGCCAAGCGACAGCGCATTGAGGCGAGGCGAAATCAGCCAGATCCCGCCAAGCGACACCACGACAAGGATTGCCGACAGGAACTGCTGCCCGCCGGAAACCGGCTGCAGGCTGCCGAGCATCCACCAGATGACGCTGTGCAGGCCTTCGATACCTGCGGTTGAAACCAGGAACATGATGATGCTCGAACAGATTGAACTCACAATCACGCCGCTGAGGATAAGGCTGTAGACCGATGGCTGTCCGCCTGATCCCTGGCTTGCGATGAGATAGACGGCTGTGAGGGTGATGATTGCGGAAACGAAAGCCACAAGCGGCAAGCCGAGGGTAACGAACAGGCCCGAGCCGGCAAGGATGCTGATGGTTGCCCCAAGACCTGCGCCGCCGCTTACACCAAGCACATAAGGTTCTGCGAGGGGATTTCGGAGCAATGCCTGGAATACGACCCCTGAAGCGGCCAGTGCCGCCCCCGTGATCAAGCCCATGAACAGGCGTCCCGTCCGCAGCATGACGATAGCCTTGCCCGCTTCGGTAGTGATATCGGGAAAGCCTGCACCAGCCGGGCCGAGCATCAGCGAAATACCGAGAACGAGGGGCACTGCGCCAAGGAAAAGCAGCAGGCGCACCCGTTCCTTCGAACGGGACCTGCCGGTGAACCGGTTGTCTGCACAAACAGCCCTGTTATCCATGCCTTTCAGTTCTCCACTCCCAGCTGGGCAGGTATTCCCTGTTCATAACCATGACTGATCATGTTCATTTCCGTGACCGTATCCGCAACCATAATGAGAGCCTCGGGAGCACCCCGGCCGGTCATCACCACGATTTTTCCGTCGTCCCGCGAACGGAGTGCCTGAAGGACGGGTTCAAGCGGTACGAGCCCCTGCTGGAGGGCGAAACAGATTTCATCGAGCAGGACAAAATCGTAATCATCGGACCCGAGGGCATCGAGCGCCGCCTTCATCCCCTCGGCTGCGGCATTCCTGTGCATCTCCATTTCCGGGCTGGCAGGATCGCGGGGCAGGAACCCCCTGCCGTACTGATCCCACGTTACCCCTTCCCGGCTGCTGAAAAATTTCTGTTCACCTACCGCATCGTCCGATTTCACGAACTGGACAACCCTTGCCCGCATGCCGTGCCCAAGCGCCCTGGCAAGCATTCCGAACGCCGCAGTGCTTTTCCCTTTGCCGTTACCGGTGAAAAGCAGGATCCTTCTTTTACTGTTGCTCATCTCTTTTCCTGTATTGTTTGTTTCGATTCCAATGCTCAAAAGAGCTGTCCAGCGAGAAGCTTCAGGCAAATCCCCGCCACCAGAAAAACATACGCCGTCAACCGCATAAGCCTGACGCTTTCCCCTATTGTTTCCTCGCTGCAACTGGCAGGCCTGATGCCAAGCGATGGCGAATGATGCTCGACGCCGTCATAACTTCTCGTCCCGCCGAGGGTGACGCCGAGCGCACCGGCAAACGCCGCTTCAGGATATCCCGCATTCGGGCTCGCATGCAACCCGGCACCGGCACGTATGGCTTTGAAAATATCAAAAAACCTGCTTTTCCGCATAACGGAAGCAAGCGCTATTGCAGGAACGGTCAATCTTGACGGAAGCCAGTTCACGAAATCATCGAGCTTTGCCGAGGCCCAGCCGAATTCACGATAGCGCTCATCGAGGTGTCCGAACAGCGAATCGAGCGTATTGACGGCCTTGTATGTGGCAATCCCGACAGGGCCGAAAAGAATGGCATAGAAAAGCGGAGCCGTAACCCCGTCCACCGTGTTTTCCGCGACGCTTTCGACGGTGGCAAGGGCAATCGCCTCTTTATCGAGCGAGTCCGTATCGCGCCCAGCCATCAGTGAAACATTCCGTCTTGCCTGGCAGAGGTCGCCGTTCCCGAGTGCGCGCATCACCGCATACGCGTGGTCGCCCAAGTCCTTTACCGCCACCATGGAATAGAGGAGATACAAAGATGCTGCCATACCCGCAACCGGATGCATCTTTTCAGCGGCAGCAACGAAAAGCCATGCCAAGACGGCTGTACCGCCAACCACCGTTCCGGTACAGAGGATACCGGCGAAACGCGGGGAAAGGAACGAAGACCTCAGGACATGTTCTGCCGCATGGGCAAACAATCCGATCCCCTTTACCGGATGCGGCAGCCATCTCGGGTCCCCGGCCAGCAGATCGAGCAGCAGGGCGGCAATAAGGAGGGTTGCAGTTTGGTCCATCATGCCCGGTCACCGGTTTGCAGGGCATCGCAGATACGAAGCGCGTCGAGCAGGATCCGGTTCTCTTCCGTCGTCCTGACGGAAAACCGGAAATAATTCCCTTCGAGGCCGTCGAAATTCCTGCAGTCGCGTACGATGATACCCTTGCCCTGAAGAGACGCCAGCATGCTGTCGAACGATCCTTCGCCACACCACTGTACGAGAAAGAAGTTTGCCGACCCTCCGGCGATGCGCATGGAGGTCATCGGGGAAAAAGCATCCATGATCTTTTTCCGTTCATTGGCGACCAGTAAGCGCAAGGCCTCCTCGTAAGCCCTGCACCCGGTAAGCTCGCGAGCCGCGTTTTCGGCTATGGCATTGACCGTCCAGGGTTCCTTGAAATCGTAGAGCTTCCGAATGGTATCCGGATGCCCGACAAGCGCACCGAGGCGGAGGCCGGGCATGGCATAGAATTTCGTCAGCGAATGCACGACGACAATATTGCGGAACGCCCCTACATGCTTCATCAAGGTCAGCTCTTCAAAACCGGGAAGGAACTGCAGAAAGGCTTCGTCCACAAAAAACCATTTTTCCGGAAAACGGCTTGCAAGCGCCATGATGAGTTCTGGAGAAAGCAGGGTACCGGTAGGGTTGTTCGGAGTGCAGGCGAACAAGGCGTCGTAACCCGAAAGGGTTTCGGCAAGCTCTTCGTAGGCAGGAAAGGCGAACCCTGTCGAGACATCGAGGCGGACAAAACCGGTTTCGACGCCCGCAATACGGGCCGCGCGCATGTAATCGTGAAACGACGGCGCAAACAGCAGCATCCGCCTGAGCGGAATTGCCCGGGGAAGCAGGTATATCCCCTCGATGGCGCCGTTCAGTGCAAGGACGGTATCCTTCTCGAGTCCGTACCTCCTGCAGTAAAATTCCCTGATGCCGGAACCATCGATCGAGGGATAGGTTCGGATGCTTTGGGTCCCGATGCCGGGTGCCGCATCGAAAGGATGAAGCGGGCTGATGCTGACACTGAAATCGAGCATATCCGGGTGATATCCGGCACCGCCATGACGATGGGAAAAAAGTGAGGTCATGGATTGAACCCCGATTTGCCTGCCAGTGAAAACAAACGCTCGCAATCGATATGGGCTGCAACATGCCTTGCAAGCGCACGATACCCTTCTTCAGGGCTGAACTCCGATCGGGCAGGGCGGTACCGGGGATCGGCCAGACCGAGAAACCAGTGCCTGACTGCAGGTTCGTCGAAAATGCCATGGAAATAGGTCCCGATGACCTTACCATCAGGGCTCACAGCCCCGTCGTAATCGCCTGCGGGTCTGCCGTTGCGCTGCAGAACCTTCATGAACGGCCTGCACGCTCCGCCGGGATATGTGCGGCCCATATGAATTTCATAACCCCGGCACCGGAGAGCCGTTCCCTCGATCTTGCCCGAAGCATTGGAAAGGATTTTTTCCTTTTCGAGAATGGTCGAGATATCGAGCATGCCGAGCCCCCGGGATTCACCTTCTGCCGCCTCGACACCCGACGGATCGGAGATCGAATTGCCGAGCATCTGGTAGCCACCGCATAATCCTGCAACCATTCCTCCCTGTGAACGGAACTCACGGATCCGCTCTTCCCAGCCTGTGGACCGAAACCATTCGAGGTCCCCCACTACATTTTTCGAACCGGGAAGCACAAGCATCCGGTAAGCCGAAAGCGATCGGGGATAATGCAGGTAATGCAGTTCTACAGCCGGATCGTTCTCGAAAGGCGAAAGGTCCGTAAAATTAGAAATGTGGGGAAAATAGATTGCCGCGACACCGGTTCTCGACTGCTGAGGCTCATCAGGAGGATCGACCTTTGCTGCCAGCGGGACGGCATCCTCGGCATCGATCGAAAAACCACGGAAATACGGGATGACGCCGAGCACCGGCACGCCGGTCATCTCCTCGATGATACGCACGCCGTCGCGGAAAAGCCCGATGTCGCCCCTGAAGCGGTTGATGATCACCCCCTTCACCAGGGCGCGGTCTTCAGGAGGAATAATGGCAAGGGTTCCGGCAACCTGGGCGAACACCCCCCCGCGATCGATATCGGCAACAAGCAGCACGGCGGCACCGGCGGCACGCGCCGTCCTGAAATTCACAAAATCCCGTTCATACAGATTCATCTCCGCGCAGGAACCTGCTCCTTCGATGACGACCAGCTCATGTTTGCTCATCAGCCTTCCGAGACTTTCGGCAGCTGCGGCCGCCCATCGCGAAGTATCCCTGAAATATTCCCGCGCCGTTTCGGTGCTGCATACCCTGCCCTGCAGGACAACCTGAGCCCCCTTGTCGGAATTCGGTTTCAGCAGGACGGGGTTCATGTCGGCGGTCGGCACGATGCGCGCAGCCTCGGCCTGGACGATCTGGGCTCGGCCGATTTCAGCGCCGTCCGGGGTAACACCCGAATTGTTCGACATGTTCTGCGCCTTGTAGGGCGCCACATCGATGCCCGCGTCATTGAAGATGCGGCAGAGCGCGGTAGCGACCACGCTCTTGCCGACATCCGACCCCGTTCCAAGAACGGCAAGGGAACGGAATCCCCCATGTGTCACCCTACTGTCCATCGATTCCAATGCGATCAGATTTTCAATATTTGTATGTCAGGCTCAAAAGGAACGACCTGCCGTTTCCGGGATAAGGACTGAGCGTCGAGTTGTAATGAACATCGTAAAAATTTTCCAGCCTTGTCACATAATACTTGTCGAAAAGATTGTTCGCGCTTGCCGACACGAAAAAGTGATCATTGATCCGCTTCGTCATTTTCAGATCGAGAAGCCAGTATGAACCGACATACCTTGTCGGCTCGGAACCGTTATTGCTTCCTGAATAATACGGTCTGCGGCCCATGAAGGTCAATGCGGGAGACACGGTCAATCCATGGTTGTCGCTATAGGTTATCTGACTTTTAAACTGGTGCTTCGGCGTATACATCGACTGGCGCTCGGCGGTGCCGGCCTTTTCCTCGACAGCATCAAGCAGGGTGTAATCAAAAGAAAGAGTGACACGTCCGGACAGCGCCGCTTTTACTCCGAGTTCCATTCCGTCCGCCCTGTAATTATCGAGATTGGTCGGAACCCAGTAATATCCATAGGCAGCAGGCTGTGAAGGATCTTCGGCCCATGCAATCTTGTCTTTGATATTCCAGTGGAAATATCCCGCAGTGAGAAACACCTTGCCCGGCAATTCCTGTTCGAGTGTGACATCGGTATGCCATCCCGTTTCCGGGACGAGCAGGGGGTTGCCTTTGGTATAACCGTCGTCCGGCCAGAAAAGGTCATTCATGGTGGGCGCCTTGAAATGGCTGCCGCTGTTGAACTTGATGGTTGTTTTTTTTGAAGGGTTGACCACGGCTCCGTACCGGTAAACATATTTTGTACCGAACATGCTGTTGTCTTCGAGACGAATGCCGGACAGGAACTTGAGGTAACGGAAGGGCCTGTATTGCAGTTCAGTATACAAGGCGCCTGAATGCAGATCGTACCGGTCATCGTATGCCGGGTTGTAATTGGAATCTATCGGAACCATGCTGTTTTCATAATCGTACTGCCGGTATTCTCCACCAAACAGAAGTTCACCACCATCGAAAGGTTTGTAAGTCAGATTGCCTTCGAATCCTTCAACCTGGTTCGTAACCCATGTCTTTGAGCTGTAGTAACCGGACGTATCCCTGTTAAGATTATAACTCCGGGAATACGAATAGTCAGTCTGGAAATTGTACAGCATTTTTTCGGAAGGCTTTCCAGTGACACGAAGGCCTGCATGCCAATCCCTGTCTTCATGCCTGTTCAGAAGGCTTGCGGCTTCATCGTTGTAATATGCGACGCCATTCTTGACGTACGTATCCGTACCATCCGGAGGCACCACCCCGGGCATTCCGTACTCTCTCTCAATGAAATCCCCGAAAAGGCTGACAGAAAACCGGTCGCTTTTGCTGTAGTTCAGCTTGAGAGATGCAGTTTTTGCATCGAGGTCACTATTGTCCCTGAAACCGTCGGTGCCGTTTTCACCAAGCGAGAGAAGATAGGAGAGGTTCCCGGACAGTGCCATACCCTGGGTAATCGATATCCCGTAGGTTCCCTGGGTCCCATATTCCGAGGTAATCTCGAAATTCATTTTATCCCTGCCAGGCTCCCTTGTAAAAATATTGATGACTCCTCCGGATGCCCCCGAACCGTAAAGAAGCGATCCCGAGCCTTTGACAATTTCAATCTTTTCAATATTGGCAAGGGGAATTTTCGCCACATCGGCAGTTCCGAGTGAAAGCGAGTTCACCCTGATCCCGTTCACGAATACCTGCGTTCCGTCCGCATTCATGCCCCTGATATGAATTTCCTGAGCAGATCCGCCATAATTGCCGTAGCTCCCCAGGTCTATGCCTGTCCTGTTCGCCAGCAATTCACCGAGATTTCCCGCCGCCGAAGCTTCGACCTCTTTCCTGTCGATGACGATAACGGCATTGGGAATATCCGTTCTTTTATTTTCCGTTTTCGTCGCGGTCACGACCATTTCCTGCCCGGTAAAATCCGATACCGGCTCTCCCGCCAGCAGTCCGCGGCTTGAGAGCACTCCTGCCAGCACAAGCAGGCATACTTTTCTGTTCATGATTGAATCCTGTTTTCAGTTTGAAAAAAATAAACTGACAGGGGTTAACATAAGGCAGGCATACAGTGTGGCATTGCATTAGACCCTTGCGCAGAAAGCCCGAGCGGACGGAACATCGGCTAACAGGAAAACCTGAAGCCGGGATGCAAGCGACACAGCCGGAAAACTCTCTGCAAACAGATCAAATGGAAAGCAACACGAAAGAAGTACAGCTTTGCCCCGACTATAACCCGTAGTCCGATCTTGTATTGCAAAAAATAACTGGCAGGTCTCCTGACTATAACGGATTGCTTCCGTTTCGGCCTTCCCGCGGTTTTCCAGGGAGGAAAACATTGCAGTGACCTGAAACGACTGCTTTTACCATGCATATGGCCATGCCTGGCTGCGGCAGCTTACCGTTGTACAGTTGCGGGTACAGTTTACGATTTCCACGTAATTCCCTATTCTCCGGCTTTTAAACCGGCACCAGCTACATTGAAAGAACATGTTGACGGAGCATAAATAACAAAATCCCGGGATGTTACCAAACCGCGAATCGAATTTTTCCTCCAGCCTGCTTTCTCCGTCCCATTGCGGCAGGAACTCTGGCTTCGTCAGAAAGAGCCGAGGATTTCGGCAATCTTTTTCCTCCGGTATTCGAAAACTTCCTCCAGGCGACGGCTCACGATAAGGGTATTGACCAGTTCGCCGAAATATTCCATTGGCAGGCTGTACTCCAGATGGTCGGTCATTTCCACACCTCCGTCAATCTCCCTGAAACGGTGCTGATGAACCCAGAATTCGTAAGGACCCGATTTCTGCCGGTCCTCGAAAAAGTTCGGCCGGTCTACAGCGGTGATTTCCGTTTCCCACCTGACGGGAAGCAGCATAAAGGGATAGAGCGTGTACCAGATGACCATGCCGGGATAAATCTCCGATGCCGGCAGTTCACCGGCCATCCTGACCATCATTTCCGGAGGGGTGATCCTTGCAAGGTTGGCAGGAGAAGAGAAAAAAGTCCATGCGGTATCGGACGATACGGGGATTTTCTGGGTAAAAATCAGGCTGTGCGATGCCATTCGGAAAAAACAAACTGAAATTGCAAAACTCCGTCAGAAGACCATAACATCGCCGTGTCCGAAAACTATCCCTCGTATCGACATTTCAATCCGACGCCGGTGCATCGAAGGAACAAACGAGCATCCGGTCCCCATTCCTGTTCCGGGATGCAATTTTAAACAAATTTTAACCCTGATTTAATAATTGTTAAAGATCGGCATTGCTATAATCAGATCAGTTGCCGGAAGTATGCCTCGTCGGAGGCAGTATGTTGCAGATGGCTTCATTCTCTAACAACCCTTCAACATTGAAATATGAGCATGACTATGAGAAGAATTTTCAGATATCTGATTTTCCCCCTGGCAGCAATGACGCTTTCAAGCAATGTCGTTTTTGCTTCGAACAAGGAAGCACGCGCGTTCGTTTCCGGCGGTGATGCCAGGTTCAAGTCTGGCAGCTACCGCGATGCGGCGGCCCTGTACACGAAAGCTATCGACTTCGAACCGAAACAGTCCCACAGCTTCCTTTGTGAAGCTTATTTCAAAAGAGGCTATGCAAAAGCGGCATTTGGCGATACGGAAGGTGCAAAAGCCGATTACAGGGTATCCCTCGATCTCGACCGCACACCCATCAGTCCCGAAGCCTGGTACCACCAGGGCCTGGCGAAACTGGCGCTTGGCGAAGAAAAAAGCGCAAAATCGGACATCAGGAAAGCAGCCATGCTGGGCAACATGGATGCGAGAAAGTGGTTGCATGATAACGACCCGAAAAATGCGGAATTCAACGATAACTTCGAAGCGCTTGCACTGCTTGAAACAGGAAAGGCAAAACTCGGAAAGAAAGACTACCTGGGCGCCATTTCTGATTTCAACCGATCGATTCAGATCGACAGAATCCTTGCCGCCGCATACTATTACCGGGGAACCGCCAAAAGGCTGACCGGAGACCAGGAGGGCTGCAAGGCAGATTTCTGCTCGCTGCTCGAAGTCGACCGCACCCCGATCAATGCTGAAGCCTACTTCAACCGCGGATATGCAAAAGCATACCTCGGAAACAGGGATGGCGCCCTGACCGATTTCAACAAAGCCATCACCCTTGATCCCAACTACGCAGATGCTTTCGCCCAGCGAGGAAAACTGAAAGAGAGCATGGGAGACAAAACCGGGGCACAGGACGATTTCAGAAAAGCGGAAAGCCTCGGACAGGCATCCCCCGCCACTTCGAAATCCTGACCTGCAGAATTTTCCGTTCTCATGGATAAAGCATGATGAAAACCGGGAAAAGCCGATAACGGCCCGGCCATCTTTCCTGTAACGAACAAAGGGAGAGATGGCCGGTTTTTGTTTTTATGGATCGGAAAACGGCAACAGGATAATTCCCGTTTGGAAAAGCTCCCGTCAGAGTTGATCTTTATTGGCAATCAAGATCAAGCATCGAAGGAAATGACAAAAGCTACCGTTGCCGCAGTCGTCAGGCCGAATGAGTCGCATCCGGGGACTGTCCTGCTCACCAGGAGGAACGTTCCTCCGTTCATGGGCCAGTGGTGCCTGCCGGGCGGGCATATCGACGATTATGAAACGGCCGAGGCTGCCGTCACCAGGGAAGTGCTCGAAGAAACCGGCCTTCAATTCACCAGCCCCGCTTTCCTTCACTACTTCAACGAGGTATTCCCGAAATACGGTTTCCACGCCGTGGTCCTCGCCTTTCATGGCACGGGCACAGGTACACTGCAGCTGATGCCCGAAGAGGTGAAAGAGATCTCCTGGGTGCCGCTTCATGAAGCGCTCGAACTTCCGCTTGCCTTCAACCATCAGCACATCCTGCGGCACTATGCGAAGCATTTTCATCTCTGAGAGAAGGGTCCTTCCGTTCTTCTTCCTCCTGCTTTTCCTTTTCGGATGCAACAAGGTCCGGCCTGCAGGCGACACTGGACATTCTGCCGGATTGCAAGGCAAGCCGACCGTCGTCAGCCTTGCTCCAAGCATAACGGAAATGATGTACGCCATAGGTGCCGGCAAGCAGCTCGTCGGCAGGACCAGTGCATGTGACTGGCCCAGGGAAGCATCATCGGTTCCGGTTGCCGGAGCTTTCGGACGTCCGTCGCTCGAGGTGCTTGCGGCTATACACCCGGACCTGGTCATCGATGTCGATATGGCCGACAAAGAAACTGCAGAAAAAATCAAGTCCCTCGGCATCCGCCTTGAAACGATAACCTGTCGGCAGCCTGACGACATTCCGCACGCGCTCAGGACACTCGGTTCCCTTACCGGCCATGAAGCTGAAGCCGGAAAACTTGCTGCGGATATTGAAAAAGGTCTTGCCGAATACAGGAAAGCGGCCCTCTCCGGAAAGGCCAGGAAAAAAGTATATCTCGAAATATGGGACGACCCCCTCTGGACCGGGGGAAAAGGCAGCTATACCTCTTCCCTGATCGCTTATTCCGGCGCTGAGAACATCGGTGACACCGTCGATAAAGAGTATTTCGAAGTATCCGAAGAGTGGATAATCTCGAAAAACCCGGACATCATCGCCTGCATGTACATGTCCAAAGCCTCGTCGGCAGTCGAAAAGCTTGCCGCCCGCCAGGGCTGGAGCACCATCCGGGCCGTGAAGGACGGCCGGGTTTATGACCATTTCGACAACAATATCTTCCTCCGCCCCGGCCCGAGGGTGCTCGAAGGAATCCGCCAGATGCGCAGGATCATCTTCCTGGATGAAAAACATGCGATCTGACTGACAAAGTCCTGCACGGAATCCGTCATATTTTATATCTTTGTGGCTTCAGTTCAACAAAACAGACCGGGTGCATGAAACGCTCTCCCCTGATAATCCTTCTTCTGACCGTACTCCTCGACCTCATCGGTTTCGGAATCGTGCTCCCGCTACTGCCGACCTACGCGAAGGAACTCGGGGCGAACCCGTTCCTGATAGGCCTCATCGCCGCGATTTTTTCCATCATGCAGTTCATCTTTTCCCCGCTCTGGGGAAAGTTGAGCGACGTCATCGGCCGCCGGCCGGTCATGCTGATCAGTATTTTCATCACGGCCCTCTCCTACCTGGTCTTTTCGCAGGCTTCCACCATTCCGCTCCTGCTCTTTGCCCGCGGGCTTTCGGGCATCGGCTCGGCCAATATCGCCGCCGCACAGGCTTATATCACCGACGTGACGGACAGCAGAAACCGTTCCGGCGCCATGGGACTGATGGGAGCCGCTTTCGGGATCGGGTTCATCATCGGCCCTGTCATCGGCGGGATCCTCAAGCACTATTACGGAATCCAGACCGTAGGGTTTGTGTCCTCATTCCTGATTTCGGTCGATCTCGTCCTCGCCTTTTTCCTCCTTCCAGAATCCAACAGCAATGCGAAGAAGCTGAAATTCGGAAGCTCGAAGCAGGATGGCTCGGAACAGGAGAAAGCGGTAATCACCCCGGCGTTCTTACAGGAAAAAATAAAAGAATACGGCGACGGCCTCAGGAGCGTCTTCCAGTCTCGTCCCCTTGCGATGCTTCTGACGGCCAACTATCTGTACACTTTCGCTATCGTCAATATGCAGGTAGCGTCCATTCTTCTCTGGAAAGAGTATTTCAACGCAACCGACCAGCAGGTTGGCTATATTTTCGCATATGTGGGCATCTGGTCAGCAATCGTGCAGGGAGGGCTCATCACGAAGCTCACGAAAAAGATCGGCGAGCACAAGCTCTTTCTCTGGGGGCATATTTTCACCTTCATCGGCGTCTTTTTCGTACCTTTCGCCCCTCCCGGCTCGCTCTTCACCATCGGGCTTTTCATTCTCTTCTTTTTTGCGATCGGGACGAGCCTTGCCGCGCCCATCAACATCTCGATGATTTCCCTCTACAGCTACAAGGAAAAGCAGGGCCAGATCATGGGGCTCAATCAGTCGGTCAACTCTTTTGCCCGCATCATGGGACCATTCAGCGGAAGCATGCTCTACGGCATGGATTTCCACGCACCCTACATCGCCGCGGGAGTGATCCTCCTGCTGGGAACGCTCATCGCCATCGACCTGTTCAAATATAAAATCGACGCGCTTGATCATGCAGCGTAAGCTGACGATCCCCGCCCGGCGGCAGGGATAAGCGAAAAAGCAAAAGTGCTGCAAGACCAGTTCCCGGCCAATGTTCAGAAGCGACATCATCAGACAACCATTACCTGAAATCCTCTGCCGTATCGGCGATATCGCCGACAGGAACGGCATCGAGTGCTACCTTGTCGGTGGCTATGTCCGTGACACCATTCTCGGACGGCCCTGCAAGGATATCGACGTCATGGTCATCGGGGACCCGGTTCCCTTTTCGAAGAGGGTGCTCGATGAACTTAAAGGAAAAAATTTCGTCCTCTTCGAACGGTTCAGGACAGCTCAGCTCGAGATTTCGGACCCGGTGCTCGGGATGCTCAAAATCGAACTTGTCGGCGCACGCAAGGAGTCCTACAATCCCGATTCGAGAAAACCGATCACGCTCATCGGAACGCTCGAAGATGACCTGTCTCGCAGGGATTTCACCATCAACGCCCTGGCTGTCGTGCTGAACGCGGAAGGCCGGAACGGTCTTGTCGACCTTTACCACGGCCGCGAGGACCTCGAAGACAGAGTTCTCCGGACACCACTCGACCCACTCAGGACGTTCTCGGACGATCCCCTGCGCATGATGCGCGCGGCAAGGTTCGCATCGCAGCTCGGCTTCGACCTGCTGCCGGAAGTGAAGGACGCGATGAAAATCATGCATGAACGGATACGGATCGTTTCGATGGAAAGGACCAGCCATGAATTTTTTAAAATCATGGCTTCGCCGAAACCCTCCAGGGGGCTTGTCATCCTTCATGAAACGGGCCTGCTCAGTGAAATCATGCCCGAGCTTTCCTCCATGGCCGGGGTCCAGCAGGTTGACGGGCTCAGGCACAAGGATACGCTCAACCATACCTTTCAGGTCGTAGACAATGTCGCCCTGCATTCCGACAACATCTGGCTGAGGATTGCCGCCCTGCTGCACGATATCGGCAAACCGGCTACAAAGCGATTCAACCGCAGTGCGGGATGGACCTTTCACGGCCACGACGCCGTGGGAACAAGGATCGCCGCGAAAATTTTCACGAATATGCGCTGGCCGCTCGATCAACTGGATTATGTCCGCAAACTGATACGGCTGCACCACCGCCCGATCCCGCTCTCGAAAGACGAGATCACCGATTCCGCGGTACGGCGCCTGATGTTCGATGCCGGCGAGGACCTGCAGGACCTGATGAGCCTCTGCCGTGCCGACGTGACGAGCAAGAACCCGTCGAAGGTCGCACGGATCATGAACAACTTCAACCATGTCGAGGAGAAGATCGCGGAGGTCGGAGAAAAGGACCTGCTTGCCAGATGGAGGCCCCCGATTTCAGGCCAGGACATCATGGACGCCCTCGGTCTGCCGGAAGGAAAGCTGGTCGGCATGATCAAGAAAAGAATGGAAAACGCCGTCATAGACGGAGACATCCCCTACGACCGGGATGCCGCATTGCGTTTTATTTCGGATGTGTACCGCGAATTGTTCGGGGATGGCAAGACCCCTGAAAAATGACGATCCCGATTTTCCCGCGCTTCTGGTTTTTCCGCTGACCGTGAGTTATATTGCGTCACAACTTCAGGAAAAACATAAACAGAACCTGCATTGATACCTCGTTACTCTCCTGCCGACATGTCGGCGATCTGGACCGAAGAAGCAAAATTCAGAAGATGGCTTCAGCTTGAAATAGCAGCAGTGGAAGCACGTTCCGAAGCCGGATTCGTGCCCGATGAAGCACTCTGCACGATCAGGGAAAAAGCCTCGTTCAACGTCGAGGAAATCCTCGAAATCGAAAAGGAAACCAAGCATGACGTCATCGCTTTCCTGACCAACGTCGCAGGCCGCGTAGGCCCCAATTCCCGATACATCCACGAAGGCCTGACATCGTCGGATGTCGTCGATACCTGCCTTGCCATGCAGATGCGCGACGCGGGAAAAATCATCGTCGCCGATATCGAACGCCTTGTCGAAGTGCTTGCGAAAAGGGCAACAGAGTTCAAGTATACCGTCGAAATGGGCAGGACGCACGGCATTCATGCCGAACCAACCACGTTCGGCCTGAAACTGCTGCTCTGGCACCAGGAAATGCTCCGGAACCTCGAACGCATGAAAAAAGCCGTGGCAACCGTTTCGGTCGGCAAAATTTCAGGCGCGGTCGGAACATACCAGCACCTTTCGCCTGAAATCGAAAAAGCGGTGTGCGAAAAGCTCGGCCTCGAGCCATCGAGCATCTCGACGCAGATCCTGCAGCGCGATCGCCATGCAGAGTTTGCGACAACCCTTGCGATCGTCGCATCTTCCATCGAAAAGTTCTCGACGGAACTCCGTCATCTCCAGCGCACCGAAGTACGCGAAACGGAAGAGTTTTTCAGCAAGGGGCAGAAAGGAAGCTCCGCCATGCCCCACAAGCGCAACCCGATCACGTTCGAAAGGCTCACCGGCCTTGCCCGCGTCGTCCGTTCCAACTCCATTGCCGCCATGGAAAACGTCGCACTGTGGCATGAACGCGACATATCCCACTCATCGGTCGAACGGATCATCATGCCCGACTCGACCATCGCGCTCTGCTACATGCTCCGCACCTTCAGCGAAACCCTCGACAATCTGCTGGTCTATCCGGAAAGAATGGAGGAAAACTTCAATACCTCTTACGGACTGACGACATCGCAGACCCTGCTGCTCGCCCTTACCGCAAAAGGGTTGACCCGCGAAGAGGCATACAGGCTCGTCCAGCGTAACGCCATGCAGAGCTGGGAAACGAAGGTCCACCTTCGCGACCTGGTGCTCAACGACGAGGAACTGCTGAGGCATATCACACCTGAAGAGATCAACGAACTTTTCAGCATCGACAACATCATGAAAAAGCTCAAGACAAGCGTCGATATCATTTTCGAACGCAACGGGCTCTGACAATCCGGCAGCAACCCGCCTTCTGCAAAGCTTGGGAGGCGGGTTTACTCCTTTCTGCTTCGGTGCCGCCTGCAAACAGCTCATCATCAGCTTCATCTGCCCGGATGAAATCATCGGGTCCTATCCTGACCAGCCCTTCGAACGGATGGTCCAGTGCCCTGATCATGATCAGCACAAGCACGATCATCCCGGAAAGCGACGCATGGATCAAGCGGAACTGTTCGGACGGGGTACACGGCGTTTTTATGGCATTACGAGAACTTTCGCTCCCCTGATGCTGCGGTGTTTCAGTTCAAGGAGCGCCCTGTTCGCTTCGTGAAGATCGTAACGCTCGATTTCCGGCTTCAGGTTCATGGATACGGCAATGCCGAGAAACTCCCGCACATCCTGCCGTGTAATATTTGCTACGCTCCTGATCTCTTTTTCCATCCAGAGATGCCGTTCATAGTCGAGGCTCTCAAGCACATGACGATCAGTGGTTTCCTTGCGTATCGCATTGATAACCAGGCGTCCTCCCGGAGATAATTGTTCGAGGGCGCATTTCACCGGCAGCCAGGCGGGAGTTGTATCGATGATGGCATTGCACCGGTGCGGGGGCATGTCTTCCGTAGCGCCAGCCCAGTCGGCCCCGAGGCTTCGTGCATACTCGCGCTCGGCCGGGCTCCTGGCAAAAACGAAAACAGGTAAACCGGGGTAAAGAAAACGGGCAAGACGCAGCACAAGGTGGCCGGATGCCCCGAAGCCGGTCAGGCCGAGTACCGAACCGTTCCCGATGCCTGCAAGCCGCAGCGAACGGTAGCCGATGGCACCGGCACACAGCAGAGGCGCGGCTTCTTCAGAAGAAAAAACATCCGGCATCGCATACGTATAAGATGCGGGAGCAACCATGTATTCGGCATAACCCCCATCGGCGTCACGGCCGGTCGCCCTGAAACCGGCACAGAGGTTCTCGAGCCCTTTCCTGCAGAAATCGCAGCTTCCGCATGCGGAATGGATCCATGCCACTCCCCTTCTGCTGCCGGTCAGGATGCCTTCAACACCCGCTCCGCATTCGACAACCTCACCAACGACCTGGTGTCCGGGAATGACCGGGAAACGCGGAGGCGGCGTCCGGCCTTCTATCTCGTCGAGCTCGGTATGGCAGACTCCGCAGGCATGCACTTTCAGGAGGAGTTCACCCGTTCCCGGTCGAGGGGCGGGACACTCCGCCGCCCGAAGGGGGGTTGCTGTGTCCCGGAGGGACACGATCTTTTCGAGAAGCATGGCCTTCATGGCACATGAATTAATTCATTACCGGAATGAAACGGAAGCACGGGTTGGTTTCTTGCAGCATTACAGGAACACTGGAAACAAGGCATAACTCACAAATATTATAATAATCACCAAGCTCCTTACATAAATCTCATTATCGACAAAAACACATATCCACATATAACAATCATATCATCAGAACTCAACGACTAACCTTATAAAAAAACGATTTCCTCCAGACAGGAATTTTATTTTCTCTGGAAAATTTATTCGACTCATATATCATGGCAATCAACCGTATACCCGGCACAAGTATCAAAGCCAGTATTCCGGAAAAGATAACGTCGATCTTTATTTGCCCAGGATCATTTCCATATTTGTAATACATTATGAAGCCGATTACATTAGCAACAAAATACCAGATCATAGCATTACCAAAAAATGCTTTTCCTGTGCACTCCCATGACGGGATAAAGAGTTCCATCATGAACAAAGAGAGCTTTTTTCCCAAAGAGAGCTCATCCCATGGGGTCAATCCGGTATCCAGCATGTTGTTGCAATGGATACAGATAACCTGCCTTGGGCCGAAACGGTGATAACCTCGTTTAATCTCTTCGCCGCAAAAAGGACAGATCGTCACGCAATAGGATATCTCAGCCAATCTCCCCTCCTGTATTCATTTTGGTTGACATTACGAGAATAAATCAAAGGAAATGCAAACATATAAATCAACAAAACTAATATACATATCCAGGCTATAATATTTAGCTTAGGAACAAAACAATCCCTGAACACAAGCCATATAGCAATATAGCGACACGAATACACTTGATTATCACGCTTTCCAAAAAAAGCGATCAGATTTCAACTAATATCGGAATCAACCACAACCATTTATATTATTAAACTTTAGGTAACCTGCTGCAGCCATCGTCTCAAAGACCCCGAAACTATTAAGGAACAAGAACCTTTAATATCAATATATAGGGTATTTTATTTTGTTTTTGCTAGCCCAACAAAAAAAATCAAAACGATGGAAAACAACAACGATCATCTCAGCAGACAAGTACAGAAACTTAAACTGCACAGAAATGTTTCTTTACTGCTTTTACTTGTCTTGGCAACAATATTTGCAATAACTTCGAATGTTTTATACAAGCACATTTCTGCATCCACCATGGTGAGCGTCGTCGAGCAAAACCTGCCTGAAAGCGGAAAAATACGAAGCGTCGTCTATATGCCCTACGAAGCAGCTCGAGCCCAGGAAGCGTTGATATCGGCAAAGGAAGGGGACTCTGAGGTGATTCAGGCTGCCCGTGTGGCATCGGTTCCCAAAGGCGGTTCACTGATCATCAATTTCAACACAAATAAATCAGGAATCGTTGAAACCGAATCATGGAACTTTGTTGTCGCCGATACTTCGGGAAAGGTTTTGTACAGCAGGAGGGGGCTGCCCTGCATCAGCGCTGCCGGGGAAAAAGGTGAATTGGTCAGCTATGATGCCCTTCTCATTCCTGTGAAGGTGCCGGAAACATTCCTCGTCAAAATCATCTCCCGCACTACCAACACGCAGAATGTTTACCAGATACAGACAAGTTCGCCATCTATCGGATCACTTTACAAGTAAATGGCTTAATTCGCATTCTCACGCTGCATTGAAAAAGGCTTGTACAGGGTTGCTTCCTGACCAGCCTTTCCTGTTTCCTGCCGACACCGTTCCGGCAACGTCCTTCACTTCAGTGCACATCCGGGAAAGATCTCGGTTCCCCCGGGAAGAGAACTCAGAACCGTTTCTGGTAAATGTGGCAATAGGGCTGATGACCGGTTTTCTGATAGTAGTCCTGATGGTAATCCTCCGCAGGCCAGAACTTCCCCGCTTTCTCTATGCCTGTCACGACACTGTATCCTTTCGCTTTGAGGATACCGACAAGTTTTTCGGCAATCGTCCGCTGTTCCTCGTTCGTATAAAAGAGAGCAGAACGGTACTGTGTGCCGATATCGGGACCCTGCCTGTTGAGCTGCGTGGGGTCGTGAATCTCGAAAAAGAGTTTCGCGAGGGTTTCATAACTCACCAGTGACGGATCGAATTCGATTTCGACGGCTTCGGCATGACCGGTCCTTCCGGTGCAGACCTCCTTGTACGTGGGGTTTTCAGTTGTCCCGCCGGTATAACCCGAAGTGACGGAAAGCACCCCCTTGAGTTTGCTGAAATGGTATTCAACACCCCAGAAACACCCGCCCGCAAAAACAGCTTTCTGCGTCTTTTCAGCCGCTACCGCCTGGGGAATGAATCCGAGGGAAATGGAATTGACGCAATGGCGTACATTCTTAGCAGTCATTCCTTCACCCAAAAAAACATGGCCGAGGTGGGCCCCGCAACTTGCACAGACGATTTCCGTCCGTCGTCCATCCTCATCAGGAAGCTGCTTCACCGCTCCGGGTATGGCATCGTCGAAGCTGGGCCACCCGCTCCCTGACTCGAATTTGTCGCTCGACCGGAAAAGCGGAGCATCGCAGCGCCTGCAGAGGTATGTGCCATTTTCCTTGTTGAGGTAATATTTCCCCGTGAAAGGCCTTTCCGTTCCTTTATGGACAATCACCCGTTCTTCATCAGGGGTAAGGTCTTTATATCGCATATCCTGCTCCTTTGGGAATGTTTTACTGGTATGTAGAGTTACAGCCGGCTGGTCCGCTTCGAGATAACCTCCTTTAAAGACGAACAGGATCGCCAATGCCATGATGACTATCGGCAGCCAGAGGAATTTTTTCACGAAAGCAGGAAACATCGCCGGAATGTTTATTTAATGAGACTAAATAAAACAACAACCATCCCCCGCTTATGGTTTCATCAAGGGATATTTTGCTTGCGTGACTGGCAGAAATCGTAGGCAGAGATACCGGAAGGAATGATCGTCGGAAAATGCCCTGAGAAAGGAAATGCCGGGACTATGCTCAACGAGAGACGCTGACAGCGATCTCAAGGCACAGGCCCGGCAGAATGACGTTCCGTGAAATCGAATCAGAAAAGATCGGGATCGTTTTCGACATCACCGGGTTTCGGGTGCCTGGACAGCGCGGTCACGGTCTTGACTACCGTTGTGCCGACGGCGAGGGCTCCGAACCCGAGAACGGATAGGCCTGCAAGGCCATGTATGAGGGGCATGGCAAGCGGCGTGACCAGCATTGCCGGCCCAGCCACTGTCGCTACTTTTTTGAACAGTTCTCCGGCATCGACCTGAGGGGCGGATTGTCCCTGGTTGATCTCGTTCAGTTCGTTGAAGTTTATATCATCCATTGTATTGTGAAGTTAGTTTGAAGAAATGGAAAAGCGTACGGCATGCACCGGCAGGCCTGCATGACCTCACCGAAAAGATGCGAACCGTCGCCTGAAACACCGAAAACCCTTTCATGGCAATGATCGGTCCAATTATGCAAGTTAAAAAAAATAAAAGTAATTGCGCCTTTGCAAAAAAGGATGTCATGTCCTATTATTAGGCATTCTTTTCAGGGACAATTAGCTCAGCTGGTTAGAGCGTTCGCTTCACACGCGAGAGGTCAAAGGTTCGAATCCTTTATTGTCCACTCTTCCACTCTCGGCGGTCCACGTTAAACTTCAGGGAGCTTATCTCCAGTCACCCTGAGAAAATCACCAGACAAAACACCTGTCTTCTTGCCGATTTTCGGAAACGGGACTATAGCCGACGCGAAAGCATGCCCGCCCTCCGGGCTGTTCTCCGTACTCCTTATTGCGGTTCGATAAGTCTCCCGATAAGGCGAAGGATTACCCTGTTCGATTGCAACTCCTCAAGAAGCTTGATGCTTCCTCAAAGCTTTTAACAAAACCAGTGGTTGTTTCGCTAATGGACTACTGAGTAACAGTTCCGTATGAAGGTGGTCTTGCAGTTTACTCCTGATCCAGTGGGGCACAATGGGCAAGAATGATCGGAATGGTTAGTCCGGCTTACTCAACTCCACCGTCTTTTATTTTGAAATGCGCTCTGCCTTTTCTCCCTGTCCCCGATAATGCTGCCTGACATCTGCAAAAGTAACCATGATGCCCTTTTTCTGGCTATGCCGTAATAGGGACTTCTTGCAAATTCGTTCATTCAGCCATCAATGACCCGCCTATATTTCCAGCCATGCTTGCATGAGAAATACAAGAATGTCAGCTTAAGATCGCGCAATTTAACATCGAAAATGACTTACAGGCGTAAAGCATGGTCGAGATCATCATGCTCAAAAGCGCTCTCCATCCTTTTAATTTCTGCCAATCGGGCCCCAACAGTTTTTGCCACATCACCCCAGGTCCGGGTAACACGGGCAATATCAGAAATCATTCGATCGGCATCACCCTTCTGCAATCCAAAATAATGAGCGACATCTCGAACCAATCCGATTGAGCAGGTCCCGTCTTCCAGATCGATGGCAGTCGAGAGAATCCTCGGTTTCAGGTCCTGAGGTGTCGGGTTGAGGTCGAACACCGGAGACAATATCCATCCATGCCTGCTCGTCATCAGAAAGCCGTGGTTGCGCAAATGATCGTCAACATTTGAGATCAGTACATTGAAAACCATGCGCCGAAACAACTCGTATC